>JAFPWQ010000032.1 GCA_017394925.1 Synergistaceae bacterium | reverse complement strand
GAATAATTACACGCGCCCGTTAGACTGGATCGTAGATGAAGATGCAACGGTTGAATTCATCACGTCAATATCGCCTACAGGACAGAGAATATATAAACGTTCATTAGGATTCGTGTTAATCATTGCGTGTGCGAGGGCATTAGGACGAAAAGCAATTTTGAGGCATTCAATCGGGGACGGTCATTACTGGGAGTTTGAAGACGGAGCAGTTACACAGTCAGACGTTGACAAGATAAAGGCAGAAATGAATGAAATCATAAAGCATGATTCAGTGATAACGCGTGAGATTTTGACTATAGACAAGGCGAGAAGAGTTTTTCAGCGTCAGGGCGAGAATGAAATTGCAGAGTTATTCGTGAGGGCAAATCTTGATCCCGTTGAAGTGTACCGATGCGGCGAACGTTACGGATATTTCTGCGGGGGTACTCTTGCACCGTCAGCAGGAATGTTAAAGACGTTTGATGTTGTGCTTTATGAGCATGGAATGTTATTGAGATTCCCTGATACAGAATCGCCTGAAGAAGTGCCTGAATTAAAACTTGAGCCTTCAATGGGAAAAGTCTTTTTCGATTATGCGCACTGGTTACAGGTACTTGATTTAAATTACCTGAATAAATTACATCACAGAGTAACAGAAGGAAAGATTCAGGAGCTTGTTCTGATTGCGGAGGCGTTTCATTCACAGAGGCTCGGCAACATCGCAGAAGATATTGCAGCCCGTCCCGTGAAAGTCGTAACGATTGCAGGCCCGTCAGGTTCAGGCAAGACTACGTTCTCAGAGAGATTAAAAGTTCAGTTAATGGTCTGCGGAAAAACACCCGTAACTCTTCCATTGGATAATTACTTCAAGGAACGCGAAGATTCCCCGAAAGACGAGACCGGCGAATACGATTATGAACGTCTTGATGCGCTTGATTTAGATCTGCTCGGCGATAATCTGACACGCATACTTGCAGGCGAAGAAGTTATTACGCCCGTGTATAACTTCATCACAGGACAGAAAGAACCCGGCAAGGTCATAAAGTTAAAACCGTCTGACGTTCTCATAATGGAAGGTATTCATGGCCTCAACGATAAGATTCTCTCAATGATCCCCGAATCAGGACGCTATGGTGTCTTCGTCTCACCTTTAACGGGAATATGCATAGACCCTCACAACAGAACAAGTACGAGCGATAACCGTTTATTGAGGCGCATAATCCGCGATTACAGGACAAGGGGGAAATCTGCACAGGTAACACTCGAAGTATATCCCAAAGTTATACGCGGCGCGAGAAAATATATCTTCCCCTACAGGAGCAGAGCCAACGCGATATTCAACTCATCACTGCCGTATGAACTCGGTGTGCTTAAGCCGTATGTTGAGCCGTTACTGCACACTGTAGATGAGAATTCAAGCGTCTTCAGTGAGGCATTAAGACTGTTGAATATACTGCGATTCGTTCCTGCACTGAACAATGACGGAATACCGAATAACTCAGTCATTCGCGAGTTTATCGGAGGGAGCTGCCTTGACGTTTAGCTTATAATTAATGCAACTTTTCATTACAATTAAGGAGGAACTTTTCACATGAAAAACAGAAAAGTTTTTTGCGCTTTATTCGTTGTGTTGCTTATTGCATCATCAGCTTTTGCCGCGTTGCCTTCAAGAAGAGTTCAGGAAGTAAGAGGAGGAATTCTGCGTTTTCTTGGAACGTCAGAAGAAGCATTCCAGAAGGGCCTTGATGAGATGAGTGCTATGATGAGTTCATCTCCGCTGCTTCAATATGCAGGAACAGATCCTAATATTGCCGATGCGGTTGAGGTCATTAAGTCATTTAATGAGAACCGCCATGTAATGACATTCTTTGATTCACTGACTGCGATGTTAATGGCACTGGATGCCGGTAAATTAGATGAAATCTCACTGCCTGTAATTACAGCAAGATATATTATGACTCAGGATAAATCATACAGAATGCTTTTCACAATTAAGATGCCCAGCTCAATATCATTTGGTTTCCGCAAAGACAACGAAGCACTCTGCAATGAATTCAACGGGGCAATAAAGGCCATGAAAGAAGACGGAACGCTTAATAAACTTGCGGATAAATACATCGGGAACGGATTCAATTTTACTTCAGAGTCCGTAACCTTTGAGAAATTCGACGGAGCAGATACGATAAAAGTAGCAGTAACGGGAGATTTGCCGCCGATTGATATTATTGCGGCGGACGGAACACCTACGGGCTATAACACAGCAGTCATGGCTGAAATCGGAAAGCGTCTGAAGAAAAACATTGAACTTCTCAGCATTGAATCAGGTGCAAGGTCTGCGGCTTTAAGTTCAGGACGTGCAGATGTGATTTTCTGGTACAGGTCAAGCGAAGCAATTCAGTTCCCAGAAGAAGCCGGACTGAAAGATCTTCAGCTGAACAAAGTTATAGTTGATTCATCAGAGGGTGTAATTCTGTCCGAGCCTTATTACAGGTGGGAAGCGGGCTCATTCCTCACGAAATAAATTGAAGGAGTGCAAACAGTCATGACAAGAAAAATCTTCGCATTCACATTGCTATTTGCGCTCGCGTTTTCATCTGCATCATTTGCAGCCTCCGGGCCTGTTCCGCCGTCAAAAGGTCAATGGGCGTTAGCTCTCGAATCATATTCACTGCTCTACACTAAAGCCGACAGAGGAGCCAGCAATACTGAAATCGAAATGCCGGATAAATGGCTGAGTGTTCCCAGTGCAGTACGTGATGACAATAATTATCTGTGGTACAAAGTAACAGTGAACGGTAAAAGCGGCTGGCTTCCTCAGAACGGAATACGCTTAAAGATGGGAGGAAAAAGCAAATCAGCCTCGAATCTGTTCAGGAATTACACGAAAGCAAGAAAAAATATTATGGGCAGGTCATCGCGTTCCTGGACACAAAGCACTGAGAACGGCATGACTATGTACACGTCAGACAATGCTGAATTCTGGGTGCGTGAGGGCAAAAAGGGAGTCGAAGATATATACTTCCAGACGAGCGACCCGGATACATGCGAGTTATTTTTCGGCACTGACTTAATCGGAATGTACATGTCAAAACTGCGGTCAAAACTCGGAACTCCTACAATGCGTGAAAGTCCTTACGAGAATATCAACGTCAGCGTTCTCTCATATGAACTTTCAGACAGGGACATGACGCTTTCAATTACGCTTGTACGTGATGAAAACGATGAAGAAGGCAGAGTTGAATCCGTTGAATTATATCGCGGCAGAACAGGAAGCAATGACTGATTGAATTTTGCATTAACGTTATGCATTTCGCTTTTGCTTGATGAGATTATCGGAGACCCTGTAAATTTTCCTCATCCCGTTAAACTCATCGGGCATTTAATTTTCTTTCTGAAGTCTAAACTCTTCACTGATACTCATTCATTTATACGCGGCCTCGTTCTTTGTTCTCTCACACTCATAACAACGGGGCTTGCAGTTTACATCACACTATACATCACTGACTGCAATATCATCATTCAAATCTATATGCTTTACTCTGCAACCGCATGGAGAGACCTCAAAGATGAAACGCTTCCGGTTGTCTTTGCTCTCATGAATCACGATATAGAGTCATCACGAAAATTTTTGTCCCGTGTCGTTGGACGTGATACAGAGAACATGAATGAACACGAAATCACGCGGGCAGTCATTGAGACCATAGCAGAGAATTCAGTTGACGGCATAATGTCCTTGATGTTCTTTGCGGCTCTGGGTTATGCGTTGAATCGTTCATACGGCATGGCATTGTCCGTGTGGCTGTTCAAGGCAGCAAGTACTCTTGATTCAATGACAGGCTATGAATGCTATCATGAATTCGGGAAGGCAGGCGCAAGACTTGATGACATTCTGAATTTCATTCCTGCGAGGCTCGGAGGGTTAATCATCATTCTTGCAGGAATACTCACAGGCCATGATGCTAAATCTGCATTGCGTGTTTTCATTCACGACAGGAAGAAGCATAAGAGCCCTAACAGTGCTCACAGTGAGAGCGCATTCGCAGGAGTGTTATGCGTCAGGCTGGGAGGAGGTGCATTTTATGACGGCAAATTTGAATCACGTCCGTATATTAATGCATGTGCAAGAGACCCAGAAATTTATGACGTATTCAGTGCGTATAAACTGCTTGATGTATCGTGTGCATTATTTGCGTTCATGATAATATTAACTTTATGGAGAATTTAATTCACGGAGCTAACCCCGAAAATTTATATCATGCGTTCAACATTCCCGTTCCCGAAAAAATTTTAGACTTCAGCACCAACACGAATATACTTTCATGGCCAGAGATAAATATCAATCTCGAAGAATTAGCATCACATTATCCCGATCCTGATTGTGTCTCACTGCGAAAAATAATATCCGAACGTGAGCATATCAGCCCTGACAGAATACTATTCACGAACGGAATTAACGAGGCAATATATCTTCTCGCTCAATTACTTTCAGGAACGTCAGCCATACTTCAGCCATGCTATTCGGAATACACGAGAGCAATTGTAAACCTGAAAAATTCATTTACGGTTTACGATTCAGGAAAGTTCGATAACTTCATACTCACTAATCCAAATAACCCAACAGGAAAATATATCCCGGACTTATCGCAGGTCATAAAGCAATACCCTGATACTATGTTCATCATTGACGAGGCATATATAGACTTCCTAATGCGTGATTATATTCGTGAGAGATTATGCGAATTCTCGAACGTGATTATTCTGCGTTCACTCACAAAAATTTTTCATCTCAGCGGCGTTAGAATTGGCTACGTGATTGCAAGTGAAAATATCATTGCGAAGCTCAAAGCAATACAACCAACATGGAGCGTGAATTCAATTGCACAGGAATTAGCGAGGATATTTCTTGAGAACGAAGATTTTTATACACGGACACGAAAATTTTATCGCGAGAATACGCCCAAATTCATGAATGCATTGCGTGAGGCCGGATTTGATGTTCATGACAGTGATGTGCATTACTTTCTGATTCGAGTCGATGATGATATTGCGGTGATAAGGCATTTACTGCGTAACGGAATTGCAGTGAGGCATACGCGAAATTTTGCAGGTCTTAACGGGAAATATATACGCGCTGCAACCAGAAGACCGGAAGATAACAGAATATTAATTGAGGCCATGAAGGGAATGACAATATGATACTCTGGACAATACAGCCCGAAGATGTATTCAGTGAGATTCAGAATAACGGAGTATACAGATGTGATATAAACAAGTCCGGCATGAAAGATTTTGCAGACTTACAATATGACTGGCTCGTTTCACAGATGAAGAAGCGAATCGGTCCTCCTCCCGAAGGCGTGAGCTATCCTGTGTGGGCATGGTACAAATGGCGTGAGGACAGAAAGAAACCAGACCTGAGAGCTGAGAGATGGCATTGCGGACGAAAGGGAAAAAAATTTTACCTGCTTGAAGTGGATATTCCCGATGATGAAGTTCTGCTTTTGGATTTCAATTCATGGATCATAATTCTTAATGAAGGCTTGCTGTCATCTTCCGAAGAAGAAGATAATGAACTCGAAAAGATATACAAGGCATTAAATGCAGAAGAGCAAAAAGATATGCAGAGTAAGAACTGGGAGAAAGTTTTTGACATAACACCATTTGAAAGTGAATGGACTAGCCGCGGAGATTCAATTCAGGCGGTATTCTGGGAACTCAGAAAAGAACAAGTACGTAAATTCAAAATGTTCATATCATCTTGTGTATACAGATAATTCTGTACAGTCAGCACAGACAGTATAAAGTAACAAGGACTGAATCGAAAATGAATCCAGTCCCATTTATATTTTTATGCTTCATCGCTTCCTCTTGGGTAATCCTTAAGGTACTCAAGCAATGATTCAGCCGCCTCTGAAAGTTCCGGGTCATATTCCTTGTACCGTCTCACAGCTTCAGGAAGGTAATAACTCATGTAATCGTGAGTGCTGTTCTGCCAGTCGAGACCGTCAGCTTCCATAGCGAACCGCGCCATATCGACAGCATCACACGCTTCTCTTGATGCTTTAGGGTCATCGCG
>JAFPWQ010000261.1 GCA_017394925.1 Synergistaceae bacterium | reverse complement strand
TGGGTGCGGCAATCTCATTAATGGATTTTATGCGCATTCATGGCCTGATGAAGACGAAAGAGTCATCATTGCCGTTAATCAGCGTTGGGAATTTAACCTACGGAGGGACGAATAAGACCCCGTTTGTAGAAATGCTTGCGGAATATGCGAATTCAAAAGGCGTGAAAGCAGGCATAGTAACACGGGGCTATACGGGCCGTAGCAAATGCGTAACGATAATACGAAACGGCGAGGGAAAACGTGATATAGCAGGAGATGAGCCGTTATTATTATCGCGTAAACTTCCGGATATACCCGTTGCAATTGCGCGTCAAAGAATTGAAGGTGTGAATGCTCTTCGTGATTCTGGAATTGAACTCGTGATAGCTGACGATGCATTTCAGCACAGGAGTCTTGCGCGGGACTGCGATATAGTTCTGATTGATTCGATTTGTCCGTTCGGATCGGGAAAATTAACGCCTGCAGGAGTCATGCGTGAAAAGATTAACGCGTTATCAAGAGCAGATATAGTTGTGCTTACGAAGGCAGATATGGTTACATGTGAAGAGCTTGAATCATTGCGTGAACGTGTGAAGGAGTTTGTGCCTGAAGAAAAAATATTTACGTCAGTATTGAAGCATGACGGCTGGCTGATGTTCGGAATGAATGAGCTTCCGAAAGCAGGCATGAACGTTTTTGCGTTTTCGGCAATCGGAAGTCCTGAGAGTTTCAGAATGTCGGTTAATGAACACGGACTGATTTTAGCAGGCGAGAAGCATTACAGAGATCATCACAGGTACACGCATAAAGAGCTTGAGAATTTATGTATGCTTGCGAAGAAGAATAATGCGGACGCGATGATATGCACGGAGAAAGATTTATATAATCTGCCTGAACAATTCACATGGAATATGAGAATGCCTCTTATAGTTCCGAAAGTCAAAGCCGTTGTGAATGAACACGAAAAATTTTTTGACGCTCTCACTGAATGCATGAAGCCCGAAATCATAATTGCCTCAAACGGATACGGAGAGGACGCAATCGGTGTGATGCTTGCGAAGAAATTTAAGCGCAGACTTTCACATTCAAATATATCTGCATTTCCGTTAGTGGGAAAAGGAGACGCATATTCGCAGGCCGGATTCGCAATCAAATCTGCACCGTCTGTAACGCCTTCGGGAGGAGTAGTGAAGTACAGCCTTCGTGATTTGCTTGGTGATATGAGAGCAGGATTATTGAAGCATGTGAACGCACAGTTAAGAGACTGGAAGAAGATCGCCGGACGAATACGAACGCCCGTATGTGTTGGTGATGTCTATTTGCTGCTCCATACGTTATGGGGCTCTGGAACGCGTCCGATGTTCTGTGCAACGGCCAAGACTGTTTACTTGTCGGGGCACTGGAGAATAGAGCGTGCGTTAATCAACAGATTCACATTGCGTACATGGACTCGTGATGAAGAGAGCGCAAAGCAGTTAGGCAATAGAGCAGTATATGCCGGAAGTCCGATAATGGATCTGCTGTACGAAGATGACAAAGAGAACGCAAAACATTCAGGCAATCGTGAAGTACATTCTGAGAGTCTTATAATGCATTTGCCGCGTGAAGATTACGAAGATAACGTAAAGCACGCAGTACATTCTGAAAGCCCTATAATGAATTTGCCGCATGAAGATTACGAAGAGATTCATTCTCACGTTAAAGGGAATGTGATTCTGCTATTGCCCGGCAGCCGCAAGAGAGCGTGTAATGACGTAAAATTGATTCTTGATGCGGTGAAGATAATCGCGAAGAATGAATCGCATTTCAGAATGGTACTTGCTCCGACATTGCCGCTTGGTGAATTCTTTGATTCATGCAGAGCTTTGGGCTGGACTGTGAAAGATGATACGCTTGTGCTTGATGACATTCACATTGAGCTGACGAATGAGCCGATTGCACGTGCAGTTGACGGAGTGAAAATTCTTTTGGGTCTTGGGGGAACGGCCAATCAGTTATGCGCAGGCTTGGGAATTCCTGTTATATCGATTGATGAGAAAGGGAAACGCGTACAAAAAAAATTGCTTGGAGATTCAGAGATTCTTGTTCGTGCAGATGCAAATATCTTAGCTGATACGTTAATGCATGTCCTGAATGATGAATCACTTTACGAGTCTATGAGCATGGCCGGAATTAAACGTATGGGTAAGCCCGGCGCACTTGATGATATTGTTGAATATGCATGTGAAAATCTTGGCTGGTCTGTCCGTGAAAGAGTGTACATGAAATTTACCAGTCAACAAAACAAAAGCTCTCCTACCTAAAATCGAGGAGAGCCGGCATGTTCTACTTAGATCAAGACAGCATTGCGAGTGCCATATGTCTTGATTGATCCATGATTGTATCATCAATCTGACTTTTAATCATGTCATTGTACCCACCAGAATATTTTTTCTGCCAACTCGTAAAATATCCTGTGATCGTCATTTTATACAGACCGATCAATCTGTTTATCTTTTCGCCATCGGCAAGTACTGTTGTAATTTCTTTTGGGTCTCCTTTACATTCGTATCTGCTCAGGCAATGAATCACATAAAGCGGTATAGGTATTTTACCTTCTCCGCGTTCATGTTCTGAGCGTATATAAAGCATCCATAGAGAACACAGAGCATCAATTGTTACATTATCATTGCGAATAAAGTCAAGAACCTTTTTATTTTGTTCATTGCCTGGTATGAGTATTCTTGATTTCTTCTGAACTGCATCCTGAGCTGTTGAAACAAAAGCCAGAATGACCTGAAGAAATTTATCGAGTATAACCAGAAAATCCTTTGTATGAGTTAGATGTGTCATACCGTACTTTTTCATTAGTTCTTTATTAAGTTTCATAAGAGCTGCCGCATTTTTATATGTAACTTTAGTATACTGATACTTGTCGCTCTGCTTTATGCATATAAGCAGTCCTTTCTTGAGAAACTCAATTTGCAATCTTTTAAATTCATCAGAGCTTGCTGCAAAAGTTTTCTGGTCAATCGAATTCTGAGAATTATTATATGTAACAATATTTTTCCTCAATTTTGTCATTTCATCGCTGTCATCTGGAATTATTAGAAGTTTTACGATTACAAATGTATCCTGAAAATCCGTTTCAAGTGTATCTTCAGGCAAGCTGGAAAATAATTCACTTATTGTACTTACTGTCTGGCATCCATTAACAATCTGAGGATCCTGAATCTCTATTTTTCTGACTTTTCCGCTCGTACCACAATCACGCAGAGATTTTACAATAACTGTAACGCCATTATTGTAAAAAAAGAAGTTCTTTCTTTCATCAGAATTCTTTAATGTATCACGTATTTTTTTGTTCACTGTCCCTGTAGAACCAAGATATTCCCTTATATTAGAATCAAATATAGGGTATTCCTCTTTTCTTGCTTGCCTGTACATTTGGTAAAGACTATAAACTGGGGTCATGATATATCTTGCATCAATTGCTTGTGGAAGGTTGTATGCATTTTTATTTACAGATAAAATTGTTCCCTTATTTATAGTTTGAAGTTGAAACGTCATTGTCCTTTTCCCGATATTAGGTTCTCTGTAATACAGCTCTTTTATTTCGTTTAATCCGTATATAACCGCTATTTCGCATCGATGAGTTTTGTTGAACGATTCAACTGCTTTCATAATGCTAGGAGTTTTGCATACATTGTTAGTAACATAAAGAATTAAATTTACAGAGAATCCTTTTTTCCCGGAGTATTTTGTATATATATTTTGAAGTTCTTCACTTCTGGAATATGTACCATTTTGAAGAGCTGTAAGTGCCCTCGTCAAAAAATCATTCTGCACATAATCAAGAGATAAGGTTGTCTTTTCACCGAAAAATTTATTTTGAATTAGATAAAGGTCAAGCTGTTCTTCATGCCATACAAAACAGTCAATGCCCTTGTCGTTATAATCAACAATTCTGTCTACGATAATATCCTCGTCCTCTGAATAAAGCTTATCGAGTATCCAGAAATTAAAAGCCCATTCTGTTTTTTTCATCTCTGGAATATAAGGATATTTATGTTGATATTCTTCTATATCTTCTTCAATTTGAAGTTTAAAATTATTACTTGTCACCTTATCACCCTCTTAATGTCTATTTTATCATTTCAAATATTGATCTCAAATTCTCTAAGCATTTTTCCAAGCCTGCACAAAGGAAGTCCAACGACATTAACGTAATCGCCTTCAATGCGTTCAACCAGAAGCGAACCATAACCCTGAACTGCATATGCTCCGGCTTTGTCATCACATTCACCAGTCGAAACATAAGCGTGAATCTCAGAATCAGAAAGCTCACGGAATTTTACGCGTGTATGTTCATCATGAGAGAGAATATTCCCCTTCATGCATATAGTTATTCCCGTTATGACCTCGTGCCATTTCCCCTGAAGACGTTTAAGCATATTGAACGCATCATCTCTGTCTTTGGGCTTTCCGAGAATCAAATCATCAATTACGACAATAGTATCAGCAGCAATGACGAGTGCATCAGGAAATTTTTCTGCTCCTGCCTGAGCCTTGAGACGTGATAATCTTTCGCAAAGTTCAGAAGGTGATTCGCCGTCTATTATGCTCTCGTCAACATCGGGTTTATACACTTCAAATTCAAGTCCAAGAGACTTTAAGAGTTCCCGCCTTCTTGGACTTCCTGAAGCCAATACAATTTTCATTATAACGTAAGAACAATCGCAGTAACGCCGACAGTCAGACAATAGACACCGAAATATCCCCATTTGCCCGCAAGAATAATTTTGCGCATTGCTCCCAGTGCCGCAAATCCGAATACGAATGCCGCAATCACTGCCCACACATAACCCTCTGGAAGAAATACAGCCTCGCCAGATTTCCACATCTTTAATGCCTCAAGCAATGATGCTCCCAGTACAGCCGGAACTGAAATCAAAAACGAAAACTTGAACGCCTCAGCAATACTCAGTCCCATAAGCAGACCGGCCGCAATCGTCATTCCTGAACGTGATACTCCCGGTAATACTGCGATACCCTGAGCTATTCCGACAATGAAAGCTGTCTTGATGAGTGAAATATTCTTTTTTCTGCGCGAGATTAACGGCACTATGAGCATGACCATAGCCGTAAAAATTAATCCGCAGCCGACATAAAACGGTGAAGCTGAAAATTCATCAACAAGTTTCTTTAACGGAAGACCTGCTCCCGTCATCAAAGTTGCAATTATCACCGCCCAGCCGTAAATCCAGCCCGGCAATTTTCGTTTAGAGAACCATCCGCCGAACCATTCAGCTAAAATACGAATCACATCATGCCAGAAGAATATCACGATAACTAAGACTGTCGGAACATGAAGCAGCAAGTCAAACGCTACGAGATTCTCATTTACGAACCCGAAAAAATATTGAAACAGTGCAAGATGTCCTGAACTGCTGACGGGTAAGAACTCGCATAAACCCTGAACGATTCCCAGAATAATTGTGTGAAGCATATTATTTCCCTCCTAGAAAAAATCTTTCTCAAAGAATGATGACTCTTCATAGCCGGAATATTTTACGGATATAACCGGCAGTACTACAGCAAATGATGAATTTCTCTTACGCAATACATCACGAACTCTTGCCTTTATCGTTTTCTTCAATGTGTCAATGTTCGCTCGCTTGCCGGAAAATTCCTGTATCGCACGTTCTGAGGCCGCGTATAACTCGTTGAAGACCTGCTTGTTGTCGTCAGAGATGAATACTCCCTGTGTCTCAATGGCTACGGGTGCAATTAAATTTCCTCTGTCATCAATCGATGCCGCTACTACAAGCACACCGTCTTCTGCAATTTCGCGTCTCTCTTTCATGACTTCACTCTTTATGCTTCCTGCCGCGTTACCGTCAACGATTACTGCTCCTGACTGAACATGACCGTTCTTGCGCGGCGGTGAATTCCTCGTGAATGTTAAGACTTCTCCGTTGTTCATCAGGAATATATTTCGCTGAGGGATTCCAACTTCCTGCGCTAACTGTGAATGCCTAACCATATGCCTGTACTCGCCGTGAATAGGCACAAAGTACTGAGGTCTCGTGATGTTCATGATTATCTTTAACTCTTCGGATGATGCATGTCCTGATACGTGAATCTGTCTGTCCTTTTCGTAAACTACTTCACAGCCAAGTGCAAACAGACGATTGATTGTATTATTGATGAGCTTCTCATTGCCGGGAATCACTGACGCGAGAAGAAACACTACATCATGTTCTCCAAGTTCAATTGCTTTGTTCTCACCGCGACTCATAGTAACAAGTCCTGAGAACGGTTCACCCTGACTCCCTGTAGTAACGATAACAAGCTGATTGTCCGAATACTTCCAGCTCTCCTCAATCTGAATTATCATCTTTGAATCAATCTTCAAGTATCCTGTCTCACGTGCAAGTTCAACATTACGAATCATGCTGCGTCCCAGAAATGCAATCTTACGGTTAAATCTCGCTGATACGTCTGCAACCTGCTGAATCCTGTGTACATTGCTTGCGAATGACGAGATTATGATTCTCTTGTTCTTGTATGTCCTGTAGAGTGTCTCAAGCGTACCCGATATTATTCTCTCGGACTGCGTGAATCCTTTTCGCTCTGCATTCGTTGAGTCTGAACATAAAAGCATGACTCCTTTGTCGCCCTCTTCGGCAAATGCTCCGTAATCCGTTACCCTTCCGTCTATGGGTGTACTGTCCAGCTTAAAATCTCCAGTGTGAATTATCCGGCCCAATGGTGTATCTATTGAGAGTGCTACTCCGTCAGGGATTGAATGCGCCACAGCTATGAATCTTATCGTGAATGAACCGATTTTAATCACATCACCCGCTCTTATCTCAAACGTCTTAGGCTTGAAGCCCGGCAAATCGTCCTGCAATTTATTCTTTATGAGTCCGAGTGTTAATTGCGTTCCGTAAATGGGAACATCAAGACGCGGCAAGGCATAAGGCAATCCTCCTGTGTGATCTTCATGGCCATGTGTGATAATAATCGCGAGAATTCTTTCTTTATTGTTCTCAAGATATGTTATGTCCGGCACAATGTAATCAATGCCGGGTAATTCGCTGTCAGGAAATTTTAATCCGCTGTCGATAACTATAATCTCATCATTGTATTCAAAGACATACATATTTTTTCCGATCTCGCCTAATCCACCTATAGGAATAAAGTTAAGATGCTCTTTTGAATCCAACGGTGAAAATTTTTTCCGCTTATATGTCAAATGATACTGCCTCCCTTATTGTTAAAATATCTATATATAAACCCGTCATATTGGGTTAAAATTCAAGTGTGAATAAAATTCATTATATTATAACTTTCAGGAGGACTTTTATTTTCATGAACAGCAACACTAAACGTGAAACACTTGGAAGCAGATTAGGATTCATATTCTTATCTGCAGGTTGTGCAATCGGACTCGGCAACGTATGGAGATTTCCATTCATCACAGGTCAGTACGGCGGAGCAGCATTCGTTCTGATTTACATTCTGTTCTTAATCATGTTCGTACTGCCCATCATGATTATGGAATTCGCAACGGGAAGAGCATCGGCATTAAGCACAACACGTTCATTCATGAAGCTGAGACCCGAACATAAAATCTGGTCATTATGGGGCTATATTGCATGGCTGGGTAACTACGTGCTCATGATGTTCTACACAACGATAACGGGCTGGATGCTCGCGTACACGTTTTACTCAGCAATGGGAAAATTCGAGGGCATTACGACAGAGGCAGGCGGAAAATTTTTTGATTCATTTCTTGCAAGCCCGAATCAGTTAGTCTTCTGGATGATACTCGCCGTGTTAATTGGCTTCCTTGTATGCTGGTCAAGTTTACGCGGAGGAGTTGAACGAATCACAAAGATTATGATGTGCTGCTTACTCGCGATCATGATTGCGATTGCGATTCGTGCAATTACGCTTGAAGGTGCAGACAAGGGACTCGAATTTTATCTCAAGCCGGACTTCAGCAAATTAACGTCATCGGGATTAGGCACGGCGTTATATGCGGCATTAGGTCAGGCATTCTTCACGCTCAGTGTGGGAATGGGAAGCATGGCCATATTCGGAAGTTACATCTCACGGGACAGGTCATTAACCGGCGAGGCAGTAATCGTTACGGCACTTGATACGTTCGTTGCATTAACGGCAGGACTAATCATATTCCCTGCTTGCTTTGCATACGGCATTAATCCCGGTGCAGGTCCAGGATTATTATTCGTAACGCTGCCTAACATGTTCAGCTTTATGCCTGCAGGACGCTTATGGGGAACGTTATTCTTCCTGTTCATGAGTTTTGCGGCACTCTCAACTGTTATTGCAGTCTTTGAGAACATCATTGCAGGTTATATTGACTGGCTCGGATGGTCAAGACACAAGGCCTCACTCGTAACGTCAGTATCGATTCTGATTCTCTCACTGCCATGTGCATTAGGGTTTAATGTCTGGTCATTCATTCAGCCGTTGGGAGCAGGGACGGGAGTGTTAGACCTTGAAGATTTCATTGTGAGCGATAACATTCTGCCGATCGGATCTGTAATATATTTACTTTTCTGTGTAACGAGATACGGCTGGGGCTGGGATAATTTTGTGAAGGAAGCTGATTCAGGAAACGGATTGAAATTCCCGAAGGCTTTACGCTGGTATTTTACGTTCGTAGTTCCTGTTGTTATGTTGGGAATTATCTTCATGGGTTATTACTCTAAATTCGGGAAATAGGTTTTATCTTGCTGAGTCTTGAATCAAAACGCTGGCTGTGTTTCATGCTTGCAGATGTGTTTGATATTAAGCCGACAGCAAACGGAATCGATAAAGCAAAATTGATTCGCGGCGAGGGCATTTATCCGTACGTAACGAGGAGCGAACTGAACAACGGAGTAAATGATTTCGTATGCTTTCAGGAAGGCTATGAACTCAACAGAGGCAACTGCATAACTGTAGGACTTGATACGCAGACAGTGTTTTATCAGCCTGTCGACTTTTACACGGGGCAGAACATTCAGATTCTAAGGTGCGAAGAACTTAATGCATACAACGGAAAATTTTTATTGCCTCCATTGAAGAAGACGTTATCAATTTTTAGCTGGGGAGGCTATGGTGCAACTTTGAAACGATTGAAGAGGAGCAAAATATTTCTTCCTGCTGATGATTATGATGAACCTGATTGGTCATTCATGGAGGAGTACATATGTGAACGTGAGCAGAAATTGCGTAATAATCACATAGAATATGCGAAGAGTAAATTACGTACGGGGGGGGGGGGGCAAAACTACTTAATCTTGATGGTGTACGCTGGAAGGCTTTCCTTATTGGTGATGTCTTTGTGATTACTCCGGGCAAACGTCTGCGCAAAGAGGATATGACTGAAGGATATAAACCATTCATAGGCGCATCGGATTCAAATAACGGAGTAACGGCTTTTGTCTCGAACTCTAATGCCTCAGAAGACAGTAACGTATTAGGAGTAAACTATGACGGTAGTATCGCAGAAAGTTTTTATCATCCCTATACGTGCTTGTTCTCCGATTCTGTAAAACGATTCAAGATCAAGGGTCGGGAAGGCAACAAATACATCTATGAGTTCGTGAAGACAATGATACGTCAGCAGAAAGTGAAATACACATACGGCTACAAGTTCAACGAACAAAGAATGAAGAGACAAATGATAATGCTCCCCATTAATGACGAAGGCAATCCAGACTGGGAATTTATGACTCACTACATGCAGGCAATCGAAGAGAGGCTCTACCTCCGCTATCTTGAAAGCAAAGCCTCTCCCTTTAACACTGACTCAGAACAATAATTCACTCTGAGATTCATTCCTTCTGCCGGGCGTAAACACCTTCACACTGACGCGTGCAGTACGTCCGGCCTCATCTGCAGCACTGATTACGTGTTCGCCGTCGGGGACACTGTGAAAGAATGTGCTCTTACCGTCAGACGAACCGATATATACTCCGTCAAGGAACCATGACAAGCGGCCATGTGAATTTTCAGCCTTCATTGGTATCTTGCGTTCAGTGTCCAGAGGTGCGGCAAAATATGAGGCTCCCGGAATTGGCGAGATTATGCTGAGATTTGCGCTCTTCCTGTTGATGTCTATTCTCTCATTGTTATTCTTGAGGCTCTCACCGAATCCAGCAGGCATGTTCACGACAGAATGACCAGATTTAAGCACGTGCATGTTACACGGAAAAGTTTTCGTTACGCCGTCAATCGACCATTCATATTTTAATGACGGACATAATGCTGTAGGGGGCTTGCCTGAGAGAGCGCATACTTTCGTGAGGGTTAAGCCTTCGGGTTTATCGTACCATTTTGATTTTGCTGATACAGAACGCAATATCTTCACTGCAACAGGAGCAGCCGCCCTCGCACCCACAAGTCCCGGCCATGATTCGCCTTCTGGATTTCCTGCCCACACTACAACAGTGTAATCTGGTGTCCATGCCGCCGCCCATGCATCACGAAGTCCGTATGACGTTCCCGTTTTGAGTGCAACATGCCAGTCAGCTCCGAGTGTGTTACGTGCAAGCAGTGATAATTCGCCTCTGTGAATCAGAATATCGGATATTAACCAGCAGCCCGCAGAACTCGCTAATCTTCCGTCAATCACTGGGGACTCCTGCAACAGTCTCAATGGTCTGTGAATCCCAAGCGAGGCAATCATAGTATATGCTTCAAGTTCTTCAAGCAGTGTTACATCACAGCCGCCGAGAATCAAACTATCACCGTAATATTGCGTTGACTGATTCAGATGACGCAATCCGGACTCGCGCATGAGACTCAGAACGTTATCATTGCCGGCAAAACGTAAGACACGTACAGCAGGAGCATTGAGTGATTCAGAGAGTGCAGAACGGGCAGTAACAGCTCCGCGATATTGCAGGTCGAAATTTCTCGGTGCTCTTCCTGAGAATGCCGCTGACGTATCAGCAAGCAATGTTGAAGGCGTGAGTATTCCCTGTTCGATTGCGCAGAGATACGCAAAGGGCTTTAACGTTGAGCCTGGTGAACGCGGTGCTCTTCCGCAGTCTACCCATGATGACGATGACGAATCTGACCTGTAACTGAATCTTGCGTTTCCCGTCCATGCAACTAATGCCGCTGTCTTATTGTCCACGATGCCTGCCGCTAATGTTATGTTGTTCGGGAAATCATTCAATGACTGTCTGAGTATTGCCTCAAGTTTTGTCTGAACTTCGAGATTCAATGTAGTATCGTATTTCTGTTCATGCTGTGGATTCTGACTGAACATAAGCTCCGAATAATGCCATGCCCTTGAAGGAAGTTCAAATTTTCGCGTCGGCAAGTCTTCAAGATATGCGCGTCTTGCTTCGTCATGAGTGAAGACCTTCTTGCGTTCCATGAGTGCAATTATGTCATTGCGTCTCTTCCTTGCGGCTGAAGGTCTCAAATCCGGTCTGTAAAGCGTCGGGCCTTTGAGCATTCCGATTAAGAGACATGCTTCACCTGGTGAGATCTGAGATGCTGACTTCCCGAAGTAAATCAAACTTGCCGCCTGCACTCCCCGTATATTTCCTCCAAAGGGTGCGAGATTCAAATAGCATTCAAGAATTTGTTCTTTCGAGAGTTCACGTTCAATCTTGAGTGCCATGATGAACTCACGAATCTTTGTCGAAATCTTACGTTTTCGTCTCTCACGTTCGGATACTGCCATGCGTATGACCTGACTCGTTATCGTTGATGCTCCTGACACGACACGGCCTCTCGTGATGTCCTGAGTGAATGCGCGCATGAGAGCAATAACATCAATTCCGAAATGAGAATAAAATCTCCCGTCTTCGGCATTAACTGCAACTAACGGAAGCCATTTCCCCATTTCGCTTAACGGAATCTGAATCTGCCACTCTGAATCAGGAGAGAGTCTGACGTGAAATAATTTCCCGTTGATGTCATACAGCGCAGGCGAACCGTATATAGTCGTAACTTTATCGGGATTAATATCGATTGTAAACCAGAAAAAAACAAAAAGGTTTACAATTAGAATTATGAATCCCAGAAAAAATTTTTTCATGCAGTCCGGTTAAGCGAAATTATATCGAGTGTATATCCTGCTATGTTATTGCTGTGATCTCCGATTCTCTCAAGGTTGCTCAGTAACGTAATGAAGTTCACGCCTTTTTCGGGGTCGCATTCGCCGCGATTGAGTCTCTCGATATGATTCTTTCTGTATGTGCGTTCCTGCTGGTCAATCTTCTTCTCTAAGTCTTCAATCACTTCTTTAGCTTCTCCGGCGTTTTCATCCTTGAGTGATGACATTGACGTACCCACAGCTAACATCGTAGTATCGTACATATCTTTGAACTCTCCGATTGCTTCCTTTGAGAGATAATTATCCATGTAGTCGCAGCGTTCGATTAAATTTTCGCACCTGTCGCCAATTCTTTCGAGGTCAAGCGAGGCATTCACATAACAGCCAAGTACTGTTGATACTTCCTCAGAGAC
>JAFPWQ010000260.1 GCA_017394925.1 Synergistaceae bacterium | reverse complement strand
CAAGCCAGATAGCGAGAATGAAGAATCAGACGATCGGATTTGAGGTTGAAATGAATTCAATCACGCGCAAAAAAGCAGCTAAGGTAGCCGCAGAATTCTTCAAGACAGGACAGTATGAATTCACAGCCAGCCGCAATGACTACGCAACGTGGTCAGCATGGGACATCCAGAACCGCGAATGGAAGTTCCAGAGGGATTGCAGTATTCGCGGCAACGATGACGAGAAATGCGAGCTTGTTACGCCAATCCTCAATTACGAGGACATTGAAACGTTGCAGGGTTTGTTACGGGCATTAAGGAAGGCCGGAGCACAGAGCAGTGCATCACGTGGTTGCGGAGTTCATATCCACGTAGGCGTAAAGAGTGAAGCCGGAGACCATACAGCAAAGACACTTACGAATCTTGCGAATATAATGGCCGCGCATGAAGAGCAAATCGGACGCGCAATCAAAATTGACGAGGGCAGAACTGAAAATTATTGCAGAACGGTTAATCCTGAATTCCTGAAAAGAGTTAATACGCTTAAGCCTCAGACAATGGAAGGCCTTGCGGATGTCTGGTATAAAAGCCACAATGCAGACTACAGACGCGATGACCATTACAATAACAGCCGCTATCACATGCTGAACCTTCACGCGGTATTCACGAAAGGCACAATCGAGTTCAGGCTGTTCCAGTTTGATGAGCCTCATGACGGCAAAAAAGGCGGCATTCATTGCGGACAGCTCAAGGCCTACATTCAGTTATGTCTGGCGATGAGTGAACTTGCGAAGGAATTAAATTTTGCGAGTTCAAAGCCACAGCAGACCGAAAACGAAAAGTACGCGTTCAGATGCTGGATGCTGAGACTTGGTTTTATCGGTGAGGAATTCAAAACAGCAAGAATGTTGCTTTTGCGGAACGTCAGCGGAAATGTAGCATGGAGGCATTAATGAAGATATACAAAGTAGCAGTAACGGAGATCTATCGCAAGGTAGTCTCCGTTGAGGCTCAAAATGAACAGGAAGCTCATCAGCGAGCATGGGACGCTTGGAACAATACGGAAATTATTCTTGACATGAATGACTTTGAAGCCGCTGAAATGCACGTTATGGATGAGGGGTATGAACTCAGTGAAAAGCAACCTGATTCATTCATTGAGGGACATGATTACGGTTTCGGGAAAGGAAAAGGGAAAGGAACGGCTAAGAATGGCAGATAGATATTACATTGCGTACGGCAGTAATTTATCCATTGAGCAGATGAAAATCCGAACGCCTGACGCTGTGATTGTCGGAACGTCTGTTCTTGAAGACTGGCGGTTAGTGTTCAGGCGGTATGCAACGATAAAGAAATGTGAAGGCTTTCAAGTGCCTGTTCTTGTCTGGAAGATTTCAGAGCAGGACGAAAAGAATTTAGATGTGTATGAAGGCTATCCGAGATTTTACACGAAGAGAGAATTAAAGATTGCGGTTAAGTCGCTTAATGGTGATGACTTAGGCAAATTAACCGCGATGGTCTACATTATGACGAAGAAGGCTGTAAAAGTCCGAAGGAATAATCCATTGCCTAATCCGTATTATTATTCTGTGATTGATGAAGGCTACAGTGCATTCAGATTTGATGATAAAATTCTCAAGAAAGCTCTAAGTGAAGCTGTCAGTCTGATTTAGGATTAAGGCTTCTTTTACTGTTTTTTCGTTTGATGAAGCGGTCTCTCTAAACGGGAGGCCGTTTTCATTTGCACAGATCATCAAGATAATCTGCCCACCACTGCATGAGTTTAATTCTTTCGGGCATGTACTCCGCGTGATTATATGCACCGCGTACCGAGTTTTCTTCAACGTGTGCTAACTGACGTTCAATGACATCACGGTTAATTCCGTGTTCATTCGCGATTGTTGAGAACATTGCCCTGAAACCGTGAGGAGTGATTTGTTCTTTTGTGAAGCCGATTGTCCGAAGTGCTACGCGTACTCCATTCTCGGACATGCAACGTTTGTTATCTCTAGGTGTCGGAAACAACCAGCGTCCTTTGCCTGTTATCGGTCTCAGTTCATCAAGCACAGCCTTAACCTGCAATGACAGCGGCACAATATGACGGCGTTTCATTTTCATTTTGCCTGCTGGAATATCCCACACATCATTCTTTATCTCTGACCATTCAGCAGCTCGAACTTCACCAGGCCGCGCGAACGTATACACCGAGAATAACATCGCACATCGCATGACTGTATACGGGTATGCTTTCATTGCCCGCATCAGGATTGCTATATCGTCAGGATTTATGAGCGTGGCATAATGCTTATTGTTTCGTGGTCTTAATGCACCGAGAAGTGATGATGTCGGATTACTATCCGTATAACCTGCGGCAATCGCAAACCTGAATATCTGACCGATTACTATTTTGACCCGTCTTGCAGTCTCATCATGCCCGGCATCTTCAATGTGCCTGCATACACTTAGAATATTACCTGAAGTTATTTCTTTCAGGGGTAAATTTCCCAATGACGGAAGAATATATTTATTCAGACTTTATCTTAAAGTTCTAAGATAACTTTCTGCTTTATCCTTCATGCGCACATTCATCCATTCGTCAGTGATCTCTGAAAACGATTGCGGAACTCTCATTGTCTTTCGTGAAGGGCTTTCACCTTTTGCTCTGGCTGTCTGAATTTCATCACGTTTGATTCTCGCATCTTTCAGCGATAATTCAGGATAAGCTCCGAGTGATAACTGGTGTTCTTTCTTTTGCTCCCAGTAACGCAGTATCCAATACTTGCGACCTGATGCATCAATCCTAAGATACAGACCTCGATCATCGCGAATCATATATGGTTTTTCTTTAGGTTTTGCTCCCCTGACTTGTAACTCCGTCAACATAGTAATCACCTCATCTGATAATTTAACCGTATAAAGAAAACTGAGTGTATTTGATTTATACGTTTTCTTCTACGGTTATATTTCGGTTTTATGAGTTTTATTATGATTTATCACGGAGTGATAATAACAGAAATCCGCTTCACTAGCGGACTTTTATCTTTCAACGGTCTATACCGTATTATTTTCTGGTGGGCAATACTGGATTTGAACCAGTGACCTCTTCCGTGTGAAGGAAGCGCGCTAACCCCTGTGCCAATTGCCCAATTGATTAACACGAAAAATTTTACAGCAAAGTATTTCAAAGTCAAGAATTTATATCTGCACATGAAAAAAATTTTACGATACAATATTCACATTCCAAAATTTTAATTTCACAGGAGGACTCTTTCATCATGAAAAAATTATTTTCATTCACAGCTTTAACCGCAATACTCATTTTCGCGTTTGCATCTCTTGCATCATCAGAGACGTTTGAACTCAGAATATCGACAACTCAGACTGAAACGTCAATGATCTATGCAGGACTCAAAGCGGCAGCCGATGAGATTAACGAGAAGACCGGCGGCAATGTCAAAGTTACGATCTATCCGTCATCACAGTTAGGCGGAGAAGAAGACATGATTGACCAGGCAATCGCAGGAATCGGAATCGCTGTTCTCAGTGATGCAGGCAGAATGTCCAATTACGTTAAAGACATCGGCATTCTGAACATGGCCTATTTCGTTGATAATTACGATGACGGTCTCAAAGTCATGAACACTGCAACGTTCAAAAAATGGACAGATGAACTCGTCAATCAGGGACTTAGAATCTTATGCTTCAACTATTATGACGGCGCGCGTTCGTTCATGCAGAACAAAGAGATTAAAACCCCTGCTGACCTTAAAGGCGTAGTAACCAGAACACCAAGTGCCGCACCCTATAACGCATCGATAAAGGCAATGGGAGCAACTCCGTATAATATTGCGTGGTCAGAAGTCTACAATGCTATTCAGACAAAGATGATTGACGCGTGCGAAGTTCAATACACATCAGCAGTATCAACTCACATCTACGAGGTCTGCAAGTATGTCGCAAAAACTGAACATATCAACCTCTTCAACTGTCTCGTATGCGGTGAAGCATGGTTCTCAAAACTTCCGGATGAATACAAGAAAATTATTCTCGAAGCCTGCTACAACAATGGAATCAAAAACGCAAGAGAGATTGAAGCGGCACAGGCAGATTTAGAGAAGGTGTTAATCGATAACGGCATGACGATCACACACGTAGACAAAGACGAATTCAGAAAAGCAGCGGCATCTGCATATGAAGAACTTGGCTGGACTGGCTTACGCAAGGCAATTTACGAGGAAGCCGGACTTTAATCATCATGTGAATCACTGCGGGGGGATTAATTTATTCCCTCGCTTTTTTTGTTGAAGGAGGAGAGATATTTTTCATGAGAACGTTATACAGAAAATTCTGTGAGCTTGAACAATGGACAGCATTATTATTGCTCGCAGGAATTACACTTCTTGTATTCATTGCGGCATTAACGCGCACATTCGGCTACCCGATTAACTGGGCACAGGACGCAGCACTCGTTATGTTCGCATGGATGTGCTTTCTCGGAGGCGATATTGCTGTACGTACAACGGGGTTAATAGGCGTTGACATGTTCGTTAAAATGCTGCCGAAATCTATTCAGAAATTTCTTGATGTCGCATTCAAGATTATCATTCTCGTATTTCTCGGCTGTCTCGTCGTTTACGGCTATCAGTACGCAAAGGGGTATTCAAGACGAATGATTACTACGCTGAATATCTCGTATGCATGGGTTACGTCATGTGTACCGGCGGGCGCGTTCTTAATGTTCGCGAATACAGCAAT
>JAFPWQ010000259.1 GCA_017394925.1 Synergistaceae bacterium | reverse complement strand
TACATGCCTGCGTGATACAGCATGCAACACTTACGGTTACTGATGGAACAACGAATACCCCGAAAAGGAACGGCACTGAGAATTCAGCCGCATTCGATAACACAGCCAGAGTTGCAGCTCCGCACCCGACAAGAGTCATAGGTCCTCTGAACAGACCCAGTAAGAGCAATAACGAAAATACTATGCACACAGCGAGTTCTGACTTCGGCATTATCTCACCGGTTACAGCATTGAAATACGGTGAGGCATAAGCAGCTGAAGCAATGAACATCGGAACAGTGAGCATAAATCCCGCAACAGGAGCAGTATCAACAACGCCGTCATAATATAATTTATTCACGAGCTGGCAATTTTCACGGAATGTACCTGACATTCTGCCGCAAAGGAAAAGAGCCGAAAATCCTGCAATCACGAATCCGCCGATAACAGGAAAATTAAACGCGATATTCAGAATGACGGGTAATATCGGAAGAATGAGCGTATATGACGGTGCATCTTTATTTGATGTCTGAGCTGTACGGGTCTGAGCTGACCATTGGTGATGTAATTTTGAGCCTCTAAATTTAAGATAGAACAATGCAAGCACTGACGTAACCGCAAGCATAATGACAGATGCGGCATATCCCCAGTGTGAAATGTACCAGGCAAAATTAAATTCGGGCATTTCTGACGGACTGATGAAAAACGCACGGTGCATAGCAAAATTAACTGGATTCAAATATATTCCTGATGCAACAGAACCCATGAATGAAAACATTGCGATTGCCTTCGGAATTCCAAGCGAAATTAAAATCGGAAGTATTATTACTGCCATTGCGATAACGGGACCTGCACCTGTCATTGATGTAAAGATTAATGCCGTTACGAGATTAAGCAGTGAGAGCGTTATTGCTGGCTTATCTCCGCCAAGCTCTACTGTCCTGCGTATCAGTGTTGAGGCGATGCCCGTATCCATTAAGACGCGTCCGAACCATGTACCCCAGAATATATTCACGAGCGTTATTCCCCAGTTCTCTGGTGCTGACTGATATATGCGATTGAGAATCCCCGCAGGAGTTTTCCCGGTGCCTTCTCCGAAAAGTAAAACGGGATTAGCCGCAAGAAATTCAGGTGAGACAAAAAGAGTCCCGAATAACGGAAGGACTGTCCATATGACAGCTATGATAAGAAATCCTGTCATCAGGTTAAAGCCTTTTATGCAGTACCATGCGAGTATAAAAAACGAGAGAAGCAAAATCAAACCTACAGCATAATCCATAAATTTGGCCTCCGTTCTGAATTATGATTTTATCCGTCTGTTTTGCAGAATGTATCAAGCTATTGTAGAATGTCTGCAATATTATAATCACAAAAGGAAGTACAAAACTATGAAACGTAAAAGTTTTTATGGTCTTATATTCTCCATGCTCTTAGTGTTTGCATTCATTGCATCACAGGGCTGCGGAGGAAGCAGCAGTAATTCCTTCAACAGAGGAAGCGACTCTGATGACGGAGAGACAACTGGAAGTGTAGTTATAGGCGGCGAAACCATTCTCAAAAACTATAATTTAGACACCGACGGCAACGGCAAACCTGATTTTCTTGATTTCGACAGTGTTGCTATTACACACGTTAAGGCATCATCAACACCTTCATCAATCACTGTTCAGCCTCCTGTAATAATATTCTTTGAAGAACTTAAGAAAGTAGACGTTGGAGAACCTGACACCGTACATGTAAATCTTCAGGCAGGAACAGAATACACAGTTGAATTCTCGAAAAATTTCGCTGATTCTGCAGCGTCTCTTTTGCCTCTGATTGAAATTTTTTCTCCTTTAAGCGATGAACCTATGCAGTATTATTTTGACGAAGATGAAGATGAAGAAGATGATGAAAGCGGCGTATCACTTCCCGCAGACATGATTCAGCTTTCAGTATATCCTCAGGAAGAGCCTTCTCTGATATGCATGACATTTACGCCTTCAGTAACTGGTGAATACGTAATCAGATTAAGCAGTCAGATAAGACCTGAAAGTGAATCAGATGACGTTTCAGTTTCAGCTTCAGAGGATACATCATGCGTTCTGTTCATCTATAAGGAACTCAGGAACGAGAACGGCGAGCCCGGATATTACACCAGATTCAAATTTGCGGATGACTCTGGCAACACGACAGACACGTTAGACATCTGCGACATAATCGAAATGCGAAAACTTTATCTTTCGTTCGACCCTGATTATCTGACAAGACATTATGGTGAACCATCGTCTGACACTCCGGCTTATGAAGAACTCACAGAAGAACAATTAGACGAACTTTTTGAATGGATCTATATGATGCAGTATCATCAGGGCCTGGATTATTACGATGAATACATAGAAGCATCATCAGCATCAACTGTAAGACCGTCAGCAAATCTAAAAGCGAAGAAAAAAACGCAGCAAAAAAAGACAGACCTGAAGAGCAACAGAACTGGTATTGATACAACGGTATCAGGTATCAGATACGATGCAACCTATGGATTAGGCAACGGCTTCTTCGGCATAACTGGCTATCCTGCGATCGGACATGCAATTAATAGTTTCAAGCTTCCTGTTCCCAAGAACAGAGCAGCGGCATCAATATCGTCTTACTACAAGGCAGATTTCATTTCATCACAGCAGGAGCAGGAGAATTTCTCAAACACCAGAGCAGGGATTGGCTTCTCAAAGGGCGGCTTCGGATTAAGTGCAAGTTTGTCTCACATGAGCAGCTACAAGTTCGGAATTACGTCAACAACGTTTGTCATTCACTATGATGAACTTGAGGCTACACCGAGACAGCTTGATATATCAAAATACGCTCTTACGGACGCGGCAAAAAAACAGCTTGCGAAGGGCAGTAATAACTTCAGGAATTTATACGGCGATTATTTCGTTGCAGGCTACACTTACGGCGGAACATATGATGCGTATATATCAATCACGACAGAGACAGTTGAACAGCTGAAGGAAATAAAGAGTCAGCTCAGGGCACAGTTTCAGACAGTGAGTCTTGATGCAAAAGTAGCGAATACTACAAAGGAAATTCTGAACAAATACAACGCTTCAGTCTCAATTGAGATAAGGACATCAGGAACAAGTGCAAGCAGTCCCAATCCCAAAATAATAACGCCGTTGCACGGTAAAAACAATGTAGAATCAGTGAACGATGTAATATCAGAGCTTATGAATTTCCGTAACCGGCTGGCAAAACAGAATCCCGCAAATTTTGCGCCTGTCAATGTAATTCTTCAGCGTTACAGTCTCCTGGCACCTGTTCTTTCTCAGATGGTTAAGGACAAACAAGACGGAACTATTCCGCTGGCACCTAATACATCAGTAATAATTCAGAACTTCAACCGTTCATTAAGGACATTAGGCGCATACTATCAGGTTATCGGAGGACTTGACGATTCAAAGATAGACGCTGAAGTCAGAGATGATTATTATTCGAAGTACATGGACTTATACAACACTGTGAGGACAGACCCCAAATTCTACGATAATTCCCAAAAAGTAGATGCAACGAAAAAAGCGATAACAAACCTTTCAAGACAGCTTAAGGCTACAGGAGACCGTTATGTTTTCTATAAGATGCTTATTGCGGCTCAGAGCAGAGAGCGTGCAAAGTACAATGAACACAGAGGCTATGAAGAGAACGCTGGCTCTGACTATGTTAAGAAGCAGCCCTTCGGTGCAGTCGGCGGCGGTTCAATCGGTTACAGTGAATTTTCTGTGAGTACTGCTGTAACGCAGGACATAAAAGAGGGAAAGAGAGAAAGACTTAACGGTGTACAGAGCTATAAGCCCGCAGGATGGCGTTACTGGGGTACATCATCTCACAACCTGGAGAAAGTAAGTGCGTCCTATGATGCTAAGACGGCAAAGGGGAAAACTGATGCTGCTTTCTGCTATGTGCTGGTAGAAACCGAGAACGTCGACACAGACAGACACAGAAGATTTCAGAACACTCCTGTTGTAGGGAAGAGCAGACTTGATTTTGATTTCACATCAGGATATTCACGCTGGGCAACATGGACAGTAACGTATCAGACGTTCAAATTCTCAAAGGCAACTTATCCGTTCTTCGGACTTGATCGTTAATTCATGAAATAATTCAGGCCGGGTATTAAACTGCCCGGTCTTTTTTATTTGCGAACATAGGACGAATAGAATTCATCACCGCAAGAATCATCACGCCGACATCAGCGAATACTGCAAGCCACATATCAGCATAACCCATTGCACTTAATGCAAGACATAAAACCTTAACGCCCACAGAAAAAATAATATTCTCTTTTGCGATCTTCATGGCCTTACGTGATATTCTTATTGCCTGAGAAATTTTACGCGGATCATCGTCAATGAGAACAATATCGGCAGATTCAATTGCGGCATCAGAACCTAAAGCTCCCATTGCAATCCCGGCATCAGCGCGGGCAATCACGGGTGCGTCATTGATTCCGTCTCCTGCAAATACAGTGCAGTATCCTTCACGAATGACTTCATCAACTTTATTCACTTTATCCGCAGGCAGTAAAGAGCTGTATACTTCATGAATTCCGGTTAATGCGGCTGTATTTTCTGCACTCTCTTTTCTGTCTCCAGTGAGCATTATTATTCGCTTTATGCCCTGAGACCTGAGAGAATCAACTGCAGGTTTTGCATTCGGCTTTACGATGTCAGATATTACTACATGGCCTGCATAAGCATTATTGATTGCAACGTGTATTATTGTTCCTGAAGATTTAGTACACGGATGCCATTGAACATTAAGCATATCCATGAACTTTGAGCTTCCAACACAGACAATATCACCGTTCACTTTTGCCCGTACACCATAACCGGCAATTTCTTCTGACGATTCGATTATGCACTCGTCATTCTCATTGGGATATGCGCGTCTGAGTGCTTCACCTGCAGGATGTGTTGAATATCTCTCGACGTGTGCGGCCAGGTGCAATAATTCATTCTCAGTGATAATCTCAGGATGAACGGCGACAACCTCAAATACTCCGCGCGTTAATGTCCCGGTCTTGTCGAATAATACACATGATGCCTTTGCTAATGTCTCAATGAAATTTGAGCCTTTTACTAGTATTCCTGCTCTGCCTGCTCCCCCTACAGCCGAGAAGAACGCTAACGGTACACTGATCACTAATGCACAAGGACAGCTTATGACCAGAAATGTGAGTGCACGGTAAAGCCATGTAGTGAATTCTGACGGGTCAATCAGTGAAGGGATTATTGCGAGTGCTAAAGCCGATATGCATACGAACGGCGTATATATTTTCGCGAACCGTGTTATGAATCTCTCAGTGTGTGATTTTCTTTCGTTCGCATTCTCAATCAGTGCAAGTATCTTTGACACGGACGAATCTTTGAATTCGCATGTCGTTCTGATTCGAATCATACCTGAAAGATTTATACATCCGCTCATGATTTTATCACCTTCGGAAATATTTGCGGGTATGCTCTCACCAGTAAGCGCGCTAGTGTCTATGTTTGAATGCCCTTCGAGAATGATTCCGTCAATGGGAATTCTTTCTCCTGCCCTCACAACTATAATGCTGCCCTCGTGAACGTCTTCGGGTCTGACATGCTCAAGTGTATTATTGCGTTCAATGTTAGCATATTCAGGTCTTAAATCCATTAACGCGATGATATTCTTGCGGCTGCGTTCAGAGGCGTAATCTCCGAATAATTCACCTGTCTGATAGAGAAGCATTACGGCTGAGGCTTCGACATATTCACCCAGACATAACGCCCCGACTGACGCAATTGACATCAGAAATTTTTCGTCAAACACTTCGCGCTGATTCGAGAATATATTTCTGAGTGCGTCAATGAGAACGTCATAGCCTGCAATGAAGAACGGAACAAGAAAGAGAATTACTTTTGCATAGCCCGTAGCTTTAATGCATGAGGCCATGAAGAGAAATAAACCTGCGAGAACAATGCGAATTAAATTTTTCACATGCTCATTCATAATTGCGAATTACCCCCTAAAGATTAATATTCAAACAGTCAAATAATCATTTGAATATTATATTATCACTTAGGGCATGTAATATCAAAAATAGAATCTATAGCCTGATGAATCAATTCAGCTTCGCGGGTATTATTCAATGAGTAATGAATCTCCTGACCAATTCGTTCACTTGTAACGAGATTACTTTTTCGTAAGAGCTGCAGATGATGAGATACGACCGCTTTGCTCATTCCGACAGCGGCGGCAATATTCGAGACGCATTCACGGCTGTGGCATAAGAACCATAAAATTTTGAGTCTAGTTCCGTCTCCGAGTTGCTGAAAGAGAGAAGCGGCCTCCGAAAATTTTTTGCTTTCGGGCATTGAGTTTAATACGTTCTGAATGTTTTTATCATGGTCATGTGGAAGATGAGTTAATGAGTTCATGTTCACGTTTCCTTTTTGAATTTGCATAAAATTATCTCACACATGCGAAAATAAGAAGCCCCCCTGAATTTTTATCAGGAGAGCTGAAATACGGGAAGATAATTTGATTCTTGAGAATATTATTTAATTCCTGTGAACGTATTAACCCTTCGTTTTAACGGGAATACGTTTCCTGATGAAGGTATATTTCTCGGAGTTGCTGCGTCTTCGTCTTCTTCAATGAAACTTGCTGAACTTCCTGCACCCATGTTGAATGTCGTAGTGCCTCTGCTTGTCTCAACGGAAAATGATTCGTCAGCATCTTCGGGCGGTGTGTATGTGTCATCTCCCGGTATTGGAGTCGGACTTGGTACATCTGGGCTTTCAGGTGTCGGAGTCGGAGTCGGAGTCGGGCT
>JAFPWQ010000258.1 GCA_017394925.1 Synergistaceae bacterium | reverse complement strand
GAATCTGATAATATAATCGGGTCATCAGGCGGCGGCGGATGTGATTCAGGATTTACGGCGTTAAGTCTTGGTATTCTGATTTCGGCGTTAATCTTAAGGAAGAAATCACAGTAAACAGAACAGAAAAATTTTTCCCTGCGGTCATTTCACGGCTGCGGGGATTTTTTTATGCATAAATCTTCTTTTCCTGCGCTTGATTAATTCATTAATCTGTGATAAGTTTTTAGCCTCAAACTAAAACATGAAGGACGCAGAAATAAAAACATGAATAGAAACGTGAATATAATTCAGATTTTCATGGAAAGCATAAAGAATTCATGCACAGAAGATTTTATCAGAAATATATTATTCTGTTTTGCAGCACCAACTATCAAAGGACTAAAAGCGTCATGTCTGATAAACTTTAAGCGTAAAAGAAACGAGAATATGCGCTCTTCATGGATTTCACATGCTGATGAATGGCTTTCACCTTTGAATCTCGAATGGATTTTGCTGAGTCAAACGCATGAACATAATAACGCTCTCGTCCTGATATACAGACGCGAATCATTAGCGAGGGCGTTATGCTGTGATAAGGCCTGCTGCATTCTCAAAGAATACGGCTACCCGTTCCCGGATGTTGATGCTTGTCTTGAATGCCTGAGAAAAAAATTCGATTCATGTCCTGGAAAATTCCCTCATGAAATAGGCTTATTTCTCGATTATCCGCCTGATGATGTCAGAGGCTTCATTGAGAACAGAGAAGCAAAAAATTTATCATGCCCATGCTACTGGAAAGTCTACGGGAATGTCGAAGAGGCAAGAATGAGATTCATGAAATACAAACAGGCAGAGTACGATGCTGCACGTTCAATCATGGCGGGCAGATAGTAAAAATAAATTTCGGAGGTAAACGATTATGGCAAAAGTTTTAGTAGTCTACGTAACGACGACAGGCAACACCGAGAAAATGGCAAATGCAATTGCTGACGGTGCAAAGAGTGCAGGTGCAGACGTAACGTTAAAAACAGTCGGCGACGCTTCAGTCAGTGAGCTTGCAGATTATGATGTGATTGCGTTCGGGTCTCCTGCAATGGGCGCGGAAGTTCTCGAAGAGGCAGAAATGGAACCGTTCTTCACTGAGGCAGAAGGCAAAATTTCAGGCAAAAAAGTTGCAGTGTTCGGATCATATGACTGGGGCGACGGAGAATGGCTCAGAACATGGGAAGACAGATGCAAGTCCGCAGGAGCTGATGTGATTGCGAGCGTCAAAGCACATCTTGAACCCGATGATGATGCAATCGCTGAGTGCAAAGCCTTCGGTGCAAAATTGGCATAAAAGAAAAATTCCCCCCGTCTTTTTTGTACGAGGGGATTAATCTATTCTTTATTCTTTATTCTTCGTCCTTCACTACCTGAATTGCAAGTTCATCAAGTCTTTCCTGTTCGACAACATCAGGAGCACCCGACATTAAGCACTGAGCCTTCTGTGTCTTCGGGAAGGCCATGACATCACGAATCGAATTGCCTTCGCATAACAGCATGACGAGTCTGTCAACGCCGAGTGCAAGTCCTCCGTGAGGCGGCGTTCCGTAAGATAAAGCATCAATGAAGAATCCGAATCTCCGTTTTGCTTCTTCAGGTGTAATGCCCAGACACTTGAACAATCTTGCCTGCACATTTGGATCATGAATCCTGATTGACCCTCCGCCTACTTCATTGCCGTTAAGCACACAGTCATACGCGCGGGCTAATGCGTGTTCAGGGTCTTCATCGAACGGTGTTGCGTTATCGAGTGCAGGAGACGTAAACGGGTGATGCATGGCCTCCCATCGTTTTTCTTCTGCGCTCCATTCAAACAACGGGAATTCAGTTACCCATAAGAATTTCCAGTTATCCGGCGAGTCATCAAACAGGTCTTTGCGTGCACGTCCTAATTCAAGTCTTAACGTTCCGAGAATCTCGCAGGCTTTCTGACGCGATTCATTCGCAACAATGAATAACGCATCATCTGGTTCCATTGCTCCAAGCTCACGTACCTTGTCTACTTCTTCGGGCTTTAAGAATTTAATCAACGGACCTTTGAGTCCGCCGTCCTTATACAGGAAATTCGCGAGTCCTGATGTGCCGAGTTTAATCGCTCTGGCTTCGAGATCCATTATCTCCTTTCGGGACATGGCCGCTCCTCCGGGTAAACGCAAACCGCGAACTACTCCGCCTGCCTCAAGAATTCGTCTGAACGGTTCAAACCCTGAATTCCTGAACGCGTCAGCTAAATCGCAAAGTTCAAGTTTCACGCGTAAGTCCGGCTTATCACTTCCGTATTTGTCCATTGCATCCCAGTACGGCATTCTCATAAACGGTGTGGGAATGTCAACGCCGCGTATCTCTTTGAATAATCCCTTCATGTAGCCTTCGATGAGATTCATAATGTCATCTTCCACAATATAACTCATCTCTATATCTACCTGCGTGAATTCTGGCTGACGGTCTGCGCGTAAATCTTCGTCCCTGAAGCACCTTGCTATCTGGTAATATTTGTCAAAGCCTGAGACCATTAATATCTGCTTGAATAACTGAGGCGATTGCGGAAGTGCATAGAAGCAGCCCTGATTCACTCTTGAAGGCACAAGATAGTCCCTCGCACCTTCGGGAGTAGCCTTCGTGAGCATGGGAGTATCAAGTTCAATGAATTCACGTTCACCCAGATAATTGCGTGTGAATGCGTTTATCTTTGCTCTTGTGCGTAAATTCTTCTGCATCTTCTCGCGGCGTAAATCAAGATAACGGTACTTGAGGCGCAAATTCTCGTCTACGCTGTCAGTCTCATCACCAATCATAAACGGAGGATGTTTAGCCTTCGAGAGAATCATAAAATCACTCGCTACGATCTCAATATTGCCCGTCTTCAATTCCGGGTTATCTGTTCCCTCTGGACGTATGCGCATTCTTCCCTTTACGGCTATGCAGTACTCGTTGCGCAATGTCGCCGCAAGATTATGAATCTCTCCTGCCTCCGGGTTGAACACAATCTGAATCGGGCCGGTCCAGTCCCATACCTCAATGAAGATTATTCCGCCTAAGTCGCGTCTTGCACGTACCCAGCCATTAGCGCGAACTTCTTTTCCTGCATCTGATTCATCAAAACGTCCGCATAATTTCGTTCTCTGCCAGTCATGATTAAATATTTCTGCCAATTATTTACACGTTCCCTTCGTTTAATTTGCTTTTCATGCGCGTATATTATAATGCTAAAATCTGCCATAACTCTTCGTGTGTGTTAAGCATGTTTTCTTTTCCGCGAACAAATTTTCCGGCTATGCATGAATCTATATCATTATCGCGTAATCTCTCTTGTGCTTCGTCTATTCTTTCAGG
>JAFPWQ010000257.1 GCA_017394925.1 Synergistaceae bacterium | reverse complement strand
CGATGAAATTATATTCATGGCCTCACTGAATGCGTCATATAGTTACGAAAAATTTTCATGATGTGATATAGTCTCAGTGAATTAAAAATTTTCACGAGGGATATTATTTCATGATTGCAATCGTAAATTACGGCGTTGGGAATTTATTTTCACTCGCAAGTTCATTCAAAGCTATCGGTCATGAGGTTACTGTTACGTCAGACCCAGAAGACCTGAAACACTCAGAACGCATAATACTTCCTGGCGTGGGAGCATTTGAGGATGCCGCAAAGAAATTATTCGCGTCCGGACTGGCTGAGCCTCTAATTGACGAAGCTAAACACGGCAAGCCAATTCTCGGAATATGTCTGGGAATGCAGTTATTGTTCACAAAAAGCTACGAGTTCGGAATTCATGACGGGTTAAATCTTATTCCCGGAGATGTTAGGCCGATTCGTGATATCATTCCTGAAGGCTTAAAGATTCCCCAAATCGGATGGAATTCACTTCACCTTACGAATCATTCGGGCTTATTCGCAAACACTCACGAAGGAGATTACGTTTACTTTGTGCATTCGTATTCTGCATTCTGTGATGCAAAATATATCACTGCAACCACAAATTACGGCGCGGATCTCACTGCGGCTGTGCAATATGAGAACGTCTACGGTGCACAGTTTCACCCGGAAAAAAGCGGCAATGTCGGACTCAATATGCTTCGGGCATTCTGCGAGGTGTAAGTATGATTATACTTCCGGCAATTGATTTATATCACGGTCAGGCTGTGAGGCTCTTACGCGGCGATTATGACAACATGACAGTGTATGACCCTGAACCCGTGAATACCGCGATGAAATTCAAAGCATCAGGCGCGGAATGGATTCACATTGTAGATCTCGAAGGCGCGAAGTCAGGCGGAACTCCAAATATTGAAACGATAATCGAGATTAAACGTTCATGCGGTCTCAAATGCGAGACGGGCGGAGGTATCCGGGACATGAAGACCATTGAACGCTATATAGATTCGGGAATAGACCGCGTTATTCTGGGAACTTCAGCCGTTACTCATGAAGGATTTGCCGCTGAGGCCGTGAAAACTTTCGGCAGTGAACATGTTGCTGTGGGCGTTGACATTAAGAACGGCAATGTCGCGATTAAAGGCTGGCTTGAGGATTCGCAGATTAACGCTTTCGGGTTCTGCAAAAGAATGCAGGATGACGGCGTGAACGTAATAATCTGCACGGACATTTCACGGGACGGAGCTATGAGAGGCACTAACAGGGAGCTATACGCGTCAATGAGTGAAAAATTCAGCATGAATATAATCGCATCAGGAGGGGTAAGCACACTTGATGACGTGAAAGCACTCGCTGAAATGAAATTATACGGGGCTATCATCGGCAAGGCTTACTACACAGGTGCAATAGATTTAACACTTGCAATTAAGGCGGCGAAATCATGATAACGAAACGAATAATCCCATGCTTAGACGTTCGTAACGGGCGCGTAGTCAAAGGCGTAAACTTTCAGGGCCTGAATGACGTGAATTCACCCGTTGAACTCGCGAAATTCTACAGCGATAACGGAGCAGATGAATTAGTTTTCTATGACATTACAGCTTCATCTGACGGGCGCAAAATCTTCACGGATATATTGCGTGAGACAGCAGGAAACGTTTTTATCCCGTTGACCGTAGGCGGCGGCATATCGGGCGTATCTGACTTTGAGAGAGTGCTCTCATGCGGTGCGGACAAAGTGAGCGTGAATACAGGCGCAATCATGAATCGTAATTTGATTTCGGAGGCGGCGAAATTATACGGCTCTCAGTGTGTCGTAATCTCTGCTGACGTTAAGCGCGTTAATGGCCAGTTTCACGTTTTCGCACGGGGCGGACGCGATGATACCGGCATTGAGGCTATAGAATGGATTCGCAGGTGTGTCGATAACGGAGCGGGTGAAGTTGTCCTTAATTCAATTGACACTGACGGCGTGAAAAAAGGCTTTGACCTCGAAATGCTGAAGGCCGTATGTGATGTCGTGAGCGTTCCTGTGATTGCGTCAGGCGGTGCGGGCTCAATTGATGATTTCATTACGCTGTTTAATTCTATTCCCGATGTCAGCGCAGGACTGGCCGCGTCAATCTTTCACTTCGGTGAGGTTGCAATAAGAGACCTGAAATATAAAATGCATGACGAAAATATACCAGTGAGATTATGATTATAGTTGATATTGGCTAGTCTAACGGGCTTATCGCTGAGCCTGCTATTATGGACTTGAAACATAAAATACATGATGAAAATATATCGGTGAGGTTGTAATTATGGTTGATATTAACGAACTCAAATTTGATTCAAACGGGCTTATTCCCGCAATCGTTGTTGATGATGACTCCGGCGATGTTCTTACGCTCGCATACATGAACCGTGAGAGCCTGAAAATATCGCTTGAGAAAAAATTAACGTGTTTCTGGAGCCGTTCGAGACAGGAATTATGGCTTAAAGGTGAGACCAGCGGAAATTATCAGCATATACGCGAAATCGTTGCAGACTGTGATCGTGATGCGTTACTCGTGTATGTGAAGAAGGACGGCCCTGCGTGTCATCTGGGTAATGATTCATGCTTCGTTGATGATGTCATGACGCGCGAAAAGGAAGCTCACGAGAAATTTACGCTCTGCGGTCTAATGGAGCTGATTAAGGGCAGAAAAACAGAAAAAGTTGAAGGCTCATACACAACGTATTTATTCGAGAAGGGGCTGGATAAAATACTCAAGAAAATCGGTGAAGAAAGTTCTGAAGTTATCATTGCTTCAAAGAACAGCAAACAGGAAGCAATTTACGAAATTTCAGACCTGATTTATCATTTGCTCGTGCTCATGGCCGAAATGGGAATTGAAATCAAAGACATCATAAAGGAACTGGCTTCGCGTCATGTAATCGACAAAAAAGTTAAGCAGGAGAAAATGACATCATGATACTCTCAGATTTTCATGTTCATACGTGTTACTGCGATGGGAAAGATTCCCCCGAAGACGTTGTGATTGAGGCAATATCACGCGGAATGAAAAAATTAGGGTTCTCTGGTCATTCGTACACATGGTTTGACGAAGAGCCATGCATGTCCAGAAAAGGCACAGAGGAATATAAACGCGAAATTCACAGGCTTAAACGCAAATACGAATCACAGATTGAAATTCTCTGCGGAACGGAACAGGATTATTATTCTGACATGCCCGCTGATGATTATGATTTCGTGATTGGCTCAGTGCATTACCTGAAATTCGGCAATGAATACATGCATGTTGACCATAAGCCAGAAATGCTGACTGACGCGGTAAATAATTTTTTCGGCGGTGATACTTACGCACTCGCTGAGGCATATTATGATGTTGTCTCTGATGTCGTGAATAAGACTCATGCAAGCATAACCGGACATTTTGACTTGCTCACGAAGTTTAACGAGCAGGACGGAATTTTTGACGAGAACAACGAACGCTATATTGCCGCGTCAAATCATGCTCTTGATATATTGCTCAAAACAGGAAGGCCATTCGAGATTAACACGGGTGCAATGTCCAGAGGCTACAGAACATCACCGTACCCGTCAGAACGCATTCTGAAATACATTGCCGAACATAACGGGACTGTGATTCTTTCGAGTGATGCCCATGATAAGCATAATCTCATGTATAGCTTCACTGAGTGTGAAGACCTTGCGCGTAAACTCGGACTGAAGATTGCTGAGCTATGATATATTTCATCGGTGCCGGTCCTGGAGCAAAAGACTTAATCACCGTCAGAGGAGCGAATATTCTCCGTGATGCAGGCATGATTATATACGCAGGTTCACTCGTTAATCCTGAACTTGTCGCTGAATATGCGAATCCTGAATGCGAATTACATGACAGCTCAAAATTGACGCTTGAAGAGATTCTTGTGCTTTTAGTTCATGGCCATGAAGAGAATATTATCACGGTCAGGCTGCACTCAGGAGACCCTGCGCTGTATGGTGCAGTGCGTGAACAGATGAATTATCTTCGTGAAAAGAATATCCCGTTTGAAGTTGTTCCGGGCGTAAGTTCACTCTTTGCTGCCTCTGCCGCGTTAAAGACCGAGTACATGATTCCCGGATTAGTTCAGACTCTTATTATTTCACGCATTGAAGGCAGAACTCCAGCACCTGATAATGCATCAACAGCACTCTTTTTATCTGCCGGAATGACTGAGCGCGCATGTTCGGAATTAATAGAACGCGGATATTCACCAGATACTCCTGCTGTGATTGTGTATCATGCATCATGGCCGGATGAGAAGATTATTCACGGAACACTTGAGACATTGCCGGAACTCTCGAAGGGCATAACGAAGACAGCATTAATTCTTGCCGGTGAATTCCTGAATGAAAATATAAATACGCACTCAAGACTATACGACAAAAATTTTTCCCATGAGTACAGAAAATGAAATCATAACGGCCGCATTCACACGAAGAGGCATTAATCTTGCGTTGAGACTGGGCTATCGCGTATTCGTGCCTGAGAGATTAGCATGTGAAGGTACACAGGCAATAACTGAATCATTAAGCGCATGGACAGGAAGATATTTTCACGAAGTCAGAGCGTTAATCTTTGTGGGCGCATTAGGAATTGCTGTACGTTCAATTGCTCCTCATGTTGAATCTAAACTTTCAGACCCTGCCGTTATCGTGATTGATGAATCAGGAAGATTTGTGATTCCAGTTCTCTCTGGTCATATCGGAGGAGCTAATGAACTCGCTCGCGTAATTGCAGATAAGATTCATGCTCAGGCAGTTATTACGACAGCTACGGATGTGAATAATATTATTGCAGTTGATGAATGGTCAGTGAAGAATGAATGCGTGATTGAGAATCCAGAGAACATAAAATATATTTCAGGCTCAATGCTTGAAGGTCATAATGTCGGCGTTGCTGTTACGTGTGATAATATTCCTGTTCCGTTCCCTGTAACGTTATGGCTGAGGCCCAAAGTATTAGTGCTTGGTGCGGGCTGTCATAAAGGCGTGAGCGAATCAGAATTTGAACGTTCAGTAAGAGATTTTCTTGACGGTGCCGGTGTGAGCATATTATCGTTAAGAGCAATTGCATCAATCGACATAAAAGCCCATGAGCCTGCGTTAATTTCGTTCGCAGAGAAGCATAATATCCCGTTCGTTACGTTCAGTGCGGATGAGCTTAACGCGTTGCCGGGAAAATTTTCGGGGTCTGCAATCGTGAAGAGCATAACGGGCACTGATAATATATGCGAGAGGGCATGTATGCTTGCGGCCGGTGAATGTGCTGTACTGTTACGGAGTAAATGCGTGTATGATAATATGACATTTGCACTTGCCCGAATAAGGAGAAATAAACTGACATGATATTACAGCCTCAGGAAATAGAACGAGAAAGCATGAGAATAATTCAGGATTCAATTGAAAATTTTTCATGCCCTCCCGAAAACTTACCCGTCATTAAGCGCGTCATTCATGCCTCAGCAGATTTCGATTTTCTTCACACTCTCACATTCTCGCATAACGCCATAAATCTCGCACGTGAAGCCTTACGCACAGGTACAAATATTATCGCTGATACGGGTATGCTGTATTCAGGAATCAATAAGACAATCGCATCACGGTACGGAATAAATATAATCTGCACATCGTCAGACGAGGACATAAAGAGAGAAGCTCATGAACGTAATATCACACGTGCAATGGTGAATATCGAACATGCCGTGAAAGAATATCCTGAAGCAATATACGCAATCGGAAACGCTCCCACAGCATTAATACGTCTATGCGAATTAATTCATGAAGGCAAAGCAAAGCCTGCTCTCGTTATCGGTGTTCCTGTTGGATTCGTGAATGTCATTGAGGCCAAAGAAATGTTATCGCGTCTTGAAGACATCCCCAGAATAATCGCAAATGGTAATAAGGGAGGCAGTACGGTTGCTTGTGCAATAGTGAACGCCATTCTTTACGGACTGGAATAACAACAGGTACATGTGCAGCCGCCGCAGCTAAGGCATGTGCATTATATTTGCGTTATGCGTCATGTCCGGATTACGTGAGTGTCAGAAATCCCGAAGGCCATGTGTTTAATGTGAACGTGTTCAGAGAAGGTGATTCATTCGGAGTGATTAAAGATTCTGGTGATGATACATGCGACATAACTAACGGAGTAAAAGTTCTCGTTAATCTTGAAATTATTCATGGCCATAATGAAATTATATTTGAGGCTGGCAAGGGTGTCGGCACTGTTACGCTTCCCGGTCTGAAAGTTCCCTTGAATGAGCCGGCAATTAATCCCGTTCCAAGAAAAATGATTGAGCTTGCAATCCGTGATGTTATTCCCACAGGAGCATTTAAAGTTACAGTATCAGTTCCCAACGGTGAAGAACTTGCAAAGAAAACGTTTAATCCCAGATTAGGCATTACAGGCGGTCTGTCTATTCTGGGCACAACTGGAATCGTTAAGCCCATGAATGAAGCGGCATTGCTTGAATCATTAAGCCTTGAGCTAAACATAATTCGTTCGCTTGGGTTCACTGAGATATATATTACGTTCGCGGGTACAGGCGAAAAATTTCTGCGTCAGAGATTTAATATCACTTCACGAAATATCATACAATCAGGAAATTATATCGGCCATGTTCTTGATGAGGCAGTGAGATTGAATTTCACTCACGCAGTTATATTCGGTCATCCCGGAAAATTATTGAAGGTTGCAGCAGGGAATTTCAACACGCATAATAGAGTTGCAGACGGAAGACTCGAAGCACTATGTACTCAGCTTGCATTACTCGGAGCATCTCGAAGTATTATCGGACGCGTATATCACAGCAATACAACCAGTGAGGCAATAAGCATTGTTGATTCAGAAGGCTATAATGATGTCTGGAATATACTGGCAAAAATCGTATCGCGTAAATGCACTGAGAGAACATGTAATGCTTTGCGAATTGATTCATATTTTTGTGATAACGACGGGAATATTCTGGGAGGTTATGCTGATGAGTGAGATTATAGTTGCAGGTGCTGGTTCAGGTGATGAGTCGCAATTAACGCATGAAGTTCACGAGGCATTAATGAATTCTGATGTGATACTTGCGAGTTCACGTTTCAGAAAATTAATTCCTCCTGATAAACGCATAATTGACCTGAAAGATTTTGACTCGTCATTTAATCAGCTTGAACATGAACACGGAAATAAATTAATATTACTCTCAGGAGACCCATGTTTATACAGCCTTTTATCCGTCATAAAGAAACGCTTTCAGAACGAAAATATACGCGTTCTGCCTGGCATAAGCTCACTGCAAATATTATGCGCACATGCAAATGAATCATGGACTGATTCCGTAATTCTTTCAGGACATGGCCGGGCATTAAGAGCAGGCGTATTTCTGAATCTAGTTGAGCGCAATAAACTCGTGATTTTATTCTGCGATAAAAGAATTTCGCCTCAATGGGCATGTGAGAATCTCATTCGCATTCATGGCAATATTGAAGTGTTCATTGGGTGCAGTCTCGGCAGTGAGAATGAGCAGATATTTCACGGTAAGCCCGAAGAGTTTCTGCATGAAACATTCCCGGAGCTGTCTGTAATGCTCATTAAGAATCATAATGTCTATACGCCGGTTAATATGCATATCCGTGATTCTGATTTTCTGAGAGTGAATAAAATCGTCATGACTAATGAATGCGTTCGTTCTGTTATACTTTCACGCCTGAATCTAAATCGTGATTTAATTTTATGGGATATAGGCGCAGGCTCTGGAAGCATAAGCATATCGGCAGGCCATGAAAATATTTACGCAGAGATTCACGCAGTAGAATATAAACACGAGGCCGCAGAATTAATTTCACGCAACGCCTCACGTTTTCACACTCATAATATAATCATTCACGAAGCAAGAGCACTTGATGTTATAGATTCACTGTCAACGCCGACGCATATATTCATCGGGGGCACTGAAGGAGAACTTGCCGGAATACTTGAATTCATTTCGCGCATGAAAGAGCCTGTATATGTCATGATTGCATGTGTAACGCTTGAAACGTTTAACACAGCATATAATATTCTCAAAGACTGGAAAAATTTTGATGCCGTTCAAATTTCAGTGAGCGAATCAAAAAATCTCAATTCCTCAATGACGCTCATAAATGCAAGAACACCCGTAATGCTTATATCTGCAAGTCATAATGTATAATAAAGCATTGAAAAAATTTTTATGACGGAGGTTTTTGAATCATGAAAAAGATTATAGCGTTAATTTTCATGCTGGCATTAAGTGCAGGCGTATCTTTCGCTGAAGGCTTGAACATCTCGAAGGCTGAAGAATTCGTGAACTACAAGATAGGCACTCAGAGAGGAACAATAGCAGAAGGCATAGCAAGAAAAATGCTCGGAGATAAAGCATCTGCACAGCTCACGACATACGAGAAAGCAACGGATGTAATTCAGGCTCTGAAAGTCGGCAAGATTCAGTGCGCAATTATGGACGAGGCACCAGCGACTCAGTTCAAGCGCAATGATCCCGATGTGCTTACGATTCTTCCTGAGCCATTAACGACCGAACAGTACGCAATAGGCTTTAAGCAGGGCAACAAGGAATTACTTGACGCGGTCAATAAGGCACTCGCGGAGATCAAAGCAGACGGTTCACTTGAGAAAATCATGCTTAAGTACAAAGAAGACCCGACAGCGGCAAAACCTGAAGACATTGATCTGCATGTCGGTGCGTCAGGCGGAAAATTATATCTCGGAACTGAGTCCGGCTTCCCTCCTTATGACATTAAAGTAGGCGACGGCTACACAGGAATCGATATTGAGATGTGCGCATTAATCGCAGGCAAATTAAACAGGGAGCTTGCTATTATTGCTTACCCGTTTGATTCGCTTTTTATGGCTGTGAATTCGGGTAAAGTTGATATGATCTGCGCAGGAATTACGGTTAATGAGGAACGCAAAATGTTCACTGATTTTTCAGAGCCGTATGAGAATGCAGCACAGGTTGCAGTGATTTTGACGAAAGATTACGCGAAATAGTTTTATTATCACGAATCGAATCTTGAATCCTTCTGTATAAAAATTCAGGGGGATTTTTTTATTTGTTTTCGTGTGTATAATTTTTATTTATTTCCTGATGGAAGGAGCTGAACTTTTTGAATGAACTGAATATTTTTGCTGTATGCATTATTATTCTGGCAGCCATTGTTGTTATTTTAGTCTTAATTCTATTGCGAATGAGTAAATATCTCAGGAATTTTCTTAAAGAATCTCTTTACACTCAGGAAATATTAATAACATCAGGTGATTATGTCGGCGAAAAGATAGAGGGATTACAAAAAGATAATCAATCAATAAAACGTGTACTTTCGGAGCTTACTAAACATGTTAATTCTGACACAGTGAATAAAAATCTCAGAATGTTATTGAAGCAAGAGAACGATTACAACACTGAAATAAAAAAGGAAATAGAACGGGTGATTTCATTGCTGTCTGTAATGAATGAGATTCGCGGAGGATTTGATAGCGTTGCAGGTAATATTGTGTTAATAAATGAGAGTATGCAAAAGTCTTTTGAAGCGTTGCAGGAACGAATTGCATCAATATCTGAGATTAATTCGCGTCTTGAAGATATTGCTGTTAAAACAGGTTCACTCGGTGAAGGCAGGATACTGGCAGATGACCTGAACGTAAAACTTGAGGAAATCACAAACGGTATCAGCTCACTTAATGATAGTATACGTGTGTTATCTGGTTCAGGCGTAAGTTCTGCAGGACTGACAAAGGAGCAGGTTAAGAGTATTAATGAATTAAAGAATAGTATAGCTAATCTTGTGAAATTTGCAGGTGATATGCAAGGAGCTATCACTATGCATAACGGAAGCATTGAAAGCACATTTCTTAAGACTGAGGATTCATTGAGGCGTTTGATCATGAATGTTACGGATAGAATAGAAAAGGATTACAGAGATAATCTTGAAGTTATGTTCAAAGCAATGGATAAGAATCTTCGTGCCATTTTCGACAGACTTATTGATGATATAAACAAAAAGAAGGGATAAAGTAAAAAATGACTTTTAACCCTGAAGAAATTTTTGAAAACTTAATCTCGCTTCGTAAGAAACTTGAAGCAAAACTTCCTGATGATGACCTTGATGTATTTCTTGATACAGAAGAAGATGTTTTTCCCGGCTGCTTTCTGATTTATGATCCTGACCAGACGAAAAAGACACGCAAATATCATTTTATTGAATGTTCAGAGATTAAGCAAATGCATAAAGAAGGCTGCTTAAGGCCATACAGGATCACTAATAATATATCAGGCTTATTCAGAATGTATGACGGTTCCATTGAGAGATTGCCAGTATGTGAAAAATGTATAGATGAATGCAAATATAAATATACAACTGAAATTTTTGACTTAAGGGAGTTTTTCAGAAAGCATAATTATGAATCCCAAATACGTGATAAAGATATACTTGCTGAGATATGGATGGGTGCAGTAGAAGGAATTTTCCGCAATGACGAATACCCTGAGTTCTGGCATAAACTTATTTCGCCAGTGCATAAACACATCAGCGGATTGTGTGAGATGTGCGGAACGGATGAAAATCTTGTTACTCACCATATCAATATGTATAAGCCTGATACAACAAATGAAAATTTGATAGTATTATGCAATTCGTGCCATGCGAGAATACACGCTATACTACAGCACATTATATCTGGAGATAATCTGAAAACAGAATCAAAAAATATAATACGCAAATACAGGACATTAATAGAAAGCAGGATAATATAAATAATGTCTCAGGAAAAAAATAATATCGATGAAGTATTAGACTTCTGCGTAAACTTAAGCCGCAAAATGATAGTCAGCGGGGCAAATCTTGAACGTGTCCGCCTCGCAGTAGAATTCATTTCCAGAGCCTACAATCTTAAAGACCTGAGTATATACCTGCTGAGTACGCATATATCACTGAGTGCTTATGATTCAGAAGGGAGATATGCATCACGTCAGGCATCAATTCCTCCTGCAGGGATTAATCTTAATCGTCTCAGAAGTTTGAATCAGTTATCATACAGAATTTCAGAAGTAACACCTCCGACAAAACTTTTAGCCCAAATGCTTGAGAGAGCTTCACATGTCAGTGAATATAACAGCATGATAATACTCATTGGGAAAATATGTGCAGTAATATGCCTTTGCTTTATGTTCGGGGGGTCATTCAGTGATATTATTCCTGTTGCATTTGTCGTGGCATTAATACACTTCATGATGCAGATTCTCGAAAGGACCGGGCTTGACCGTCTGGTGATTAATTCTCTCACGATGTTTAGTGCTGTATCTCTTGCGATATTATTCGTGTATTCGGGCTTCAATGATAATTTGCCTGCTGTGATCATAGGCGTATCACTGCTCATGATTCCCGGAATACCGTTAGTAAATGCAATGCGTAATTTGCTCTGCGGAAGTGAAATCAACGGAATACTTCAAATGCTGAAAATTTTTGTCGATACTATGGCTCTCGGAATGGGAATCTATGTCGCAATTATGCTTTTCGGCGGTGATGCTATGATGAAAAATGCAATGAGTTTAACCGCCCCGAATCCGTCAGTCATGGTTATATTATCATTTATTGCATCCGTAAGTTTTGGGGTGGTCTTCAATATACACGTCAAAGATTTATGGCTCGCAGGTCTTGGAGGCGCATTAGCACGAGTGGCACTTCTCACACTCACGCCGTTAGTATCGGGAAGACTGGTATACATGACATTAGCGGCATCAGTTGCGGCACTTTACGCTGAACTCTTAGCAATTAAACGCAGAGAGCCTTCTACATATTTCGTTTACCCTTCGATTATTCCGTTAATACCAGGTGATTTATTTTTCTTCTCGTTATCATCTTTGTATCTGAGTAATATTTCCGGCTTCATTGATAACGGTGTGAGCTGTCTTATCTCGCTTTCAGGTCTGAGCATCGGCTTCGTTCTGAGCTTTACGGTCTCGCATTATGCCCGCAGAATAAGATACGAGAGGTGATAACAAAAAAATGGGAGTTATATTGCGTTATACATGTCCTGAATGCGGCTATTGTTTCGGGGGAAATTTCGGTGTGGGAATGATGTTTCCGCATAAGTACATGGAGACTGCAGAAGAAATGAAGAAAGGTGAAAGGGGAAACGAAGCAAAGAAATTTTTTGCTGAACATCCTGACGGTGCAGTGAACTGTGAATATGTTCTCATGTGCTGCACTGAATGCGGACAATATGACTGCCGCGAGGATTTAACAATGTACGTTCCCAAAGAAGGGTACACACACAACATCCCAAAAGGTAAATGGTCTGTAGCAATGCCTTTCTCAGGATGCGATTACGTTTCAGATTATGAACGCGAAGAATGTTACACGGTCTTTGCAGAATATCCCCATAAATGCGAAAAGTGCGGAGGAGACATGAAAATACTTCATGATGACGATGTGAAGACATGCCCCAATTGCGGCACCGAACTTGAAGAACATGAATGCGGATGCTGGGACTGAAACAGCTGTATCGCATTACGCAAGAAGAATAAGATATGAGGCGTAAATGTGATATAGTATTCAAACATGAAAGGAGGAGATTTAACTGCATGAAAATTGATTTAATTACTCTTCAGGCTGTGAATAATTACGGCTCAGTTCTGCAGGCATTCGCAACTCAGGAATTCTTCAGGCAGCATGACTGTGATGTCAGAATAATCAATTATGCGAGAAAAGATTTATATGACGATTCAAGATTATGGCCGTCAGTGCGTAATAGTTTAAGGGGAAGCATATTAAAACTTCCGTTAAGGATTGCAGATGCAGTTTTGCGTCATTTTAAAAGAAAAAAAACATATGGCAGATTCAGAAATGAATATCTGAATATAACTAAGGATAAGCAGTATATTGCTGCAAAAGATTTTGAAGGCTATGAATCAGATGCAGATGCGTTCTGCACAGGAAGCGATCAGGTCTGGAATTCATTCTGGAACAGAGGAATACTACCGCCGTTCTATCTTTCATTTGTCCCAGAAGGAAGTTACAAGTTTGCATTTTCTGCGAGCTTCGGAAAAACAGAAATATCTCCTGAGGAAGTGCAAGAGACTCAGAAATACATTGATGACTACAGGCATATATCCGTCCGGGAAGATTCAGCCGTTAAGATTCTCAATGAGCAGTATAATTATCACAGAGCAGTTCACATTCAGGATCCGACATTATGCATTGACCCGGAAACATGGAGAAAATACGCAAAACACGCAATAAGGGGGGGGGGTACAAGATGATTACATTCTGATTTACCAGATTTATGGTTTCAAGGACAAGGAAAGCAGAAAAAATTTTTATGACTATGCGCGTAAATTATCAGAGAAGACCGGGCTTAGAATTTTGAAGTACAGGTTAAGTTATAAGGAAATACTAAAGGCTGTTTTCGGATTTCAGCTTAGAAAAATAATATTAATGCCTGACGTTTTCAGGTTTATATCCCTCATTGATAACGCCCGTTACGTTCTCACAGATTCATTTCACGGTACAGCATTCTCTCTCAATCTCAACACAGAGCCAATATGTATTTACCCTCAGAGATTCTCAACACGAATCGAAAGCATATTAAGACTCACGAAGACATTGCATCGTCATGTTGAAAGCTATGATGATTTTGATATTCTCAACAGGCCGGTTAATTTTGACGAAGTGAATCAGATTCTCAATGCAGAAAGAAAAAAAGCATCTGACTGGCTCGAAATGATTCTATCTGAAATACGCGAACATAAATCACATTGACGCATAAAAAAATCCCTCCCCGTATTATTTGAGGAGGGAATATCTTTGCATTTCATGAATTCAGATAATCAATAACGCATGATGTGAAGAAATCAATTCCGTAAATGAAACATGATTCATCAGGACAAAATCTCGTGTTATGCAGCATGGCCGTATCTTTTATGCTTTGATTTGCTGGTCTGCATCCAAGCCACGCCATAACCGCAGGACGTTCACGCGCAAAAAATGCAAAGTCTTCTGCTGTGAGATCGGGCTG
>JAFPWQ010000256.1 GCA_017394925.1 Synergistaceae bacterium | reverse complement strand
GCACGACAGGAACGTTAATCCCAATAATTTCTGGCAGACATGGCACACATCAGTTTATGACCTTGCGAACAGAACTCTACGCTTAAACATTCAGGAAGATTATTCAACGCATTACGACTTCAAACTGAATTAATGAAATTCATTCCGTGCCCCCTCTAAGCCTGAGGGGGTATTATTATGCACAAGTTCACAGAAAGGATGAGACACACATGAACAAGAAAGTTTTAGCACTGGCAATTATCGCTCTTATTCTGACGATTTGCGGCGGTGCATTGGCAGCAACTGACAACGCAGACAAATCACCAGATTACTCAAAGCCGGAAAACTGGTGCAGCCTCCCGGAAATCACAAAGGATGTTGATACGTTCTTCATCTATCCGACCGAGTACATGGGCTTCAACGAAGGAGATCCCGATTACGCGACTCTCGATAACGCCGAAATGATACAGGGCGCGAAGGCATGTTACGTGCTTCAGGCAAGCGCATATGAAGATTCAACCAACGTATTCATGCCGTACTACCGTCAGGCCGCCTTACGTTATGCGGGAGAAATCCGGAAGAAGACCGGTAACGGAGACGCTGTATTTTCCGGTCTGCCATACAGCGATATAATCTCCGCACTCGATTACTATTTTGAAAACTACAACAATGGCCGTCCGTTTATCATCGCAGGACATAGTCAGGGCTCAGGAATTGCTTCATTTGTCCTGAAGAAATACTTCAAAGAACATCCTGAATACTATAAGCGCATGATCGCGGCATACATTATCGGCTTCTCTGTAACGAAAGGAGACCTTGAAGCCAATCCGCATTTGAAATTCGCGACAGGTGAGACTGATACGGGAGTAATCATAAGCTGGAACACTGAAGGCCCAAGAAACGTAAAGGAAAACGCCTCGAACGTTGTAGTACTGCCGGGCGCAATCAGCATTAACCCATTGAACTGGAAGCTCGATGAAACATACGCTCCTGCAAGCATGAACTTAGGCTCACTCATTATTGACGAGAAAAACAGCAAAATTAAGTTCGGTGATGTCGGTGCAGATGCGCAGATAAATCTTGCACGCGGTGTTGTGGTAACGAATGCAGAGCTCGAACCAATGCCGGAGGAACTTGCCGCAGTCGCCAGTGAATTCTTTGGCCCGGACGCACGGCACGAAAGCGATTACTCATTCTACTATAACAACATCAAGGACAATGTCGCAAAACGAATCGCTGCTTACAAGGCACGGGCTAAAGCACCGGACTATTCCCAAAAAGCGAGCTGGTACAAACTTCCGGAAATTACGAAGGATGTCGATACGTTCTATATTAATTCAACTGTGTATATCATGGACAGCTTAAAGGAAAATTCACCCGAATACGCAACGCTCGATAACGAAGAGATGCTTGCAGGCTTTGTTGAAGAATACATGTCGCAGGCAAGCGCATATGAGGACGCAACTAACGTATTTGTGCCGTACTACCGTCAGGCAGGAATGCGCGTCATGAAAAAATCGTGGCAGGAGACAGGAGATGTTGACGCGGCAATTTCAAGAATGCCATATGAAGACATCACCGCCGCACTCGATTACTATTTTGAGAATTATAATAACGGCCGTCCGTTTATCATCGCAGGACACAGTCAGGGGTCAGCAATAACCAGACTCGTATTGAAGAAATACTTCAAGGAACATCCCGAATACTATAAGCGCATGATTGCGGCCTATGCTATAGGTTACTCAATCACGAAAGATGACCTCAAGACATACCCGCACCTGAAGTTCGCGACCGGTGAGACTGACACGGGCGTAATCATAAGCTGGAACACCGAAGGCAAAGAGAACGTTGAAGGAAACGTAAAGACCGCTGTATTATTGCCTGGAGCAATCAGCATTAACCCATTGAACTGGAAGCTCGATGACACGTACGCACCTGCAAGCATGAACCTGGGCTCATTCGTTACGAACGAAAAGACCGGCGAACCTGAAATCGCTGACATAGGAGCAGACGCGCAAATAATCCTCTCACGCGGTACAGTCATGACGAACGCAAAGCCTGACCCAATGCCTGAAGAAGCCGCAAAGATAACATTTGAGTATTTCGGACCGGGCGCAAGACACGATAATGATTACACGTTCTACTATAACAATATCAAGGACAACGTATCAAAACGTATAGCAGCTTACAAGGCAGGCAAATAACTTCAGCAAATTTAAAATTACATTGAGCCGTCTCATTCGTGAGTTCTGTCATGAGTGAGGCGGCTTTATCTTACACTCCTGTGTATAATCTCTGCGGGGTGATTCAACTTTGCAGAACAATAATTCAGATTCAAATTCACATTCACAATCTCAAAATCCTTCAATGGTTCGTCATGCTGTCTTCATGATGGCAGGTACATTAATGAGCCGTATACTTGGACTTGCACGCGAGATTCTGGTTGCGGCATTCTTCGGTGCAACTAAGAGCATGGACGCATTCAATGTAGCATACACACTCTCGAATCTTGCGAGGCAGTTATTAGCAGAAGGAGCATTATCGGCGGCATTCGTCCCGGTGTTTTCGCAGGCACTCACTAAGAGCAGACAGAAAGCAATTGAATTAGCGCGGGGAACTATGACGGTGTTAATTTTCGCATCATGCATTCTCGTTGCAATTGGAATATTCGCGGCTCCTGCTCTGGTTAAATTTATGGCTCCCGGATTCGATTCATCGAGTCATGATTTAGCTGTCGGTTTAACGCGTTACATGTTCCCGTTCCTGATTGTAATATCGCTTGCGGCTCTCACAATGGGAGAATTGAATTCACTGGGATCGTTTTTCATTCCGTCATTATCTCCTGCATTCAGCAATTTAGTTTTTATCATCACAGCTCCGTTCTTTGCGTCAGAATTCGGCGTATACGGTCTTGCACTCTCAGTGTTATGCGGAGGCTTCGCGCATTTCATCACTCAATGGCTGTGGGGATTCAAAATGAAAGCTCCTTTATACCCAACGAGGCCAAATCTCAATGACCCGGATTTAAAGCGCATAATGAAATTGTTTCTTCCGTATGCCGCTGGTCTATCACTGAATCAGGTTAATCCCGTAATAAGCCGTATGCTTGGTTCATTTCTTCAGGAGGGCAGCATTTCAGTACTCAATTACTCGAACAGAATACTTCAGTTACCTTTGGGCTTGTTCGTCATTGCAATATCACAGGCAGTGTTACCTCAGCTTTCACGCGCTATGACTGATGATGAATTTGCTGACACGTTAAGGCAGGCAGTAAGATTCGCATTGTTCGTTGTTGTTCCTGCGGCTTTAGGCGTGATTCTAATCTCGGATGAATTCGTTCATCTCGTATTTGTCCGCGGCGAATTCAATCAATGGGCATGGTCTGCAACATCATCAACTCTTGCATTCAGTATGCTCGGACTTCCGGGTATGGCCTGCTCTACGGTCGTAATGCGCGCACTTTATGCTCTCTCAATGCCCCGTGAAGCCTTCAAGGTTACGTTCTTCAGTGTTGCCTCAACTGCAATAATATCTCTCATTCTCATTTACCCCATGAGCTATAACGGTCTTGCTCTTGCACCGGGAATCGCTTTCACGTTATCGGGTATGCTTGGATTATATTACGTGAAGAAGAAGCTGGGAATATCTCTGAATATAATCAGCTGGAATATCACCGGCAATTATCTTTTTGCTCTCATGATTATTGATATTGCAGTCATGATATATAAATTCGTGTGGCCTTATAACCCTGATGCAAGGATTATGATTCGTTCATTATGGGTACTCGGAGTTATAGCATTGAGTGCAGGCGCATATGCATTTACGACATGGAAGATGAAATTTGAAGAATGGAATATGCTTCGTCAGGCATTCATGAGAAAATAAGTTGTGAACACGCGTTATAATATGCAGAAAATTTTTTTTACGGAAGGTGTTAAGTTTTGTCGTTTACAGTTTGTGTTTTAACGGCTGCAAAGAAAAGAGATACATACATAGCAAGTTACATAGCAGGTGAAGCTCCTGTAACAGGCCATGAAGTAATGACGGAGATGATAACCAAACATGACATGCCGCAACGCAGAGTCATCGCATGGTTCGTGAATAATTACACGCGCCCGTTAGACTGGATCGTAGATGAAGATGCAACGGTTGAATTCATCACGTCAATATCGCCTACAGGACAGAGAATATATAAACGTTCATTAGGATTCGTGTTAATCATTGCGTGTGCGAGGGCATT
>JAFPWQ010000255.1 GCA_017394925.1 Synergistaceae bacterium | reverse complement strand
TTCCGTAATCTTGGCTTCAAGAAGGCTGCAACGCTCGTAGACATGTCGAATGATTACAGCGTTGGACTCGGAAAATTCTTCAGAGATTCATACACGAAGATGGGCGGAGAGATCGTTGCAAGTTTATTCTATCAGTCAGGCGATACGGATTTCACTGCACAGCTTACGGCATTGATTGATGCTAAACCCGATATAGTTTTCCTTCCGGCATATTTCGCTGAGGGTGCAATCGTCTTAAAGCAGGCGAAAGAACTCGGTGCAACATTCAGATTCATCGGAGCTGATGCAATGGACAATCCCGAAATCGTTACGCTCGGCGGAGATGCTGTCGAAGGCTTCATGCATACGACATTCGCATATGATCCGTCAATGCCGAACATGAACGATACCGCGAAGGCATTCACGGAGGAATGGAACAAGATTCACCCCGACAAAGCACCTAACGTAAACTGCGCACTGGGCTATGACTGCTACATAATGCTGAAGGACGCAATCGAGAGAGCCGGAAGTGCTGAGCCTGAAAAAATCCGTGATGCCCTTGAGACAACGAAAAACCTTCCGACAGTTACAGGCATGACAACAATAAATGCAACTCATGACGCAGAAAAGGACATGGGTATAGTTGAGATTCGCGAAGGCAAGAAAACATTCGTAGGAATCGTAGTTCCTGAAGTATAAGCTAAACATGTAAATCATGAGGGAAGGGTGAGAGATTGCCCTTCTCTTTTTGTATTCGCAAGTGTGAAAGGTCGTCATATCATTGAATCTAAATATTTTCGTTCAGCATTTCATTAACGCACTGAGCTTAGGGTCTCTCTATGGCCTCGTTGCTGTGGGCTATACAATGGTCTACGGCATATTGAGACTAATTAACTTTGCTCACGGTGATATATTCATGCTCGGTGCATATTTCGTTTACTTGGCCACAATCGTGTATAAACTTCCATGGGCTTTGGGCGTAATCATCGCGATAATAGGCACAACTATATGCGGTCTTCTTGTTGACAGAATCGCATACAAGCCGTTACGTGAAGCTCCGAGAATATCAGCACTCATAAGCGCAATCGGTGTATCATTCTTCATTGAGAATTTTGCGGTCGTAGTCTTTACTGGAATGCCGCGGCCTGTCGTACAGCCTCCCATTTTGATGAAGCCCGTAATACTTCCCGGTGATGTCCGGTTAATTCCTCTGGGGATTCTTGTGCCTGTCGTATCATTCGTACTTGTCGGTATGCTCTTATGGCTGTTATATCGGACTAAACCCGGACTTGCCATGCGTGCAATCTCGTTTGACATTGAGACTACCAGAATGATGGGTGTATCCGTGAATAAAATTATTGCGCTTGCATTCGGCATTGGTTCGGCACTCGCGGCTGTAGCAGGAATCATGTGGGCATTGCGTTATCCCAGAGTTGAGCCGTTTATGGGAATGACACCGGGTATTAAGGCGTTCATCGCGGCTGTGTTCGGTGGCATTGGCTCAGTTCCGGGTGCAATGATAGGAGGGTTAATACTAGGCTTCGTTGAAATTATGAGCGTTGCATTCTTCCCTACACTATCAGGATACAAAGATGCGTTTGCGTTCTGCCTTCTGATTCTGATTCTGTTATTCAGGCCGACGGGACTATTAGGTGAGAGACTGGAGGATAAAATATAATGCAGAGAATACGAAATCTCATACTCACAATCATAGCTGTAGTTCTTTTCGCGTTATTCCTCGATAAAGCTCCCGAACTCCTTAACGGCTACTGGCAGAGAATATTGAACTTAATCGCAATCAATGCAATTCTGGCATTAAGTCTAAATCTCATTTACGGCATAACAGGAATGTTCTCACTCGGCCATGCGGGATTTATGGCTATAGGCGCATATGTCTCAGCGTTGCTCATTCTCACGCCTGCACAGAAAAATGCGATGTGGATTCTTGAAGACATATATCCGTGGCTGTTGAACGTAAATACACCGTTCATTGCGTCAATCATAATTGCAGGACTTGTTGCGGCATTCTTCGGTCTGATTGTTGCATTGCCTGTATTGAGATTAGGCGGTGATTATCTGGGAATAGCCACGCTTGGATTTGCGGAGATAATACGAATTCTCATAACGAACACTGCAAGGCTCACGAACGGTTCATTAGGTCTTAAAGGCATTCCTGCTCACACAACTTTATTCATGAGCTGGGGATGTCTGGGTGTAGTGTTATTATGCATGGTCTGTATGTTACGTTCAAACTTCGGAGGCGTATTGAGAGCTGTGCGTGATGATGAAGTCGCCGCAAAGATGATGGGCATTAACACGTTCAGGGTAAAAGTAATTGCATTCACATTAGGCTGTTTCGGAGGGGGATTAGGCGGTGCGTTAATGGGAAATCTGATTACGACAATAGACCCTCGAATGTTCATGATAACTCAGACGTATAATATCTTAATGATAATCGTTGTCGGCGGATTAGGCAGCGTAACGGGCTCTATAATCGGCTCATTCCTGGTTACAACGATGCTTGAATGGTTACGTTTCGTTGAGAATCCCATTACAATCGGAAGCATAAACATTCCGGGTATACCAGGTATGCGAATGGTCATCTTCTCATTGCTCTTAATCATAGTAATCATCTTCAGGCGTGAGGGCATTATGGGAATGCGC
>JAFPWQ010000254.1 GCA_017394925.1 Synergistaceae bacterium | reverse complement strand
TCAAGAGGCTTGCTGATTAACTGTTCGATTTCATTGGGGCCTGCTCCTGTGTACTGAGTGCGGACTAATACGAATGGAAGTTCAACATCGGGATAAAGGGTAACACCTAGTGTGAAATAACTTGATATTCCTAATAATATCCAGATAACAACAGAACACCCGGTAAAGACCGGGTGCGTAATACAGAACTTTATGAATCCTCTCATGAATATTTATACCTCAATTATTATCCGTTAGCGTTTGATTTATTATTTTTGCCTGCAACTACATCACTCACTATTTCTGCTCCGTCATAAAGAACACGATTCCCGCTTGTGATGAGTTTATCGCCTGGTTTAAGTCCTGATGTTACGATTACTCTTCCTTCTTTGCCTTCACCTGTCGTTATTGCTGTGAGTTTCGCCTGATTATCTTTTGCGAGATAGACTGACTGAGTATTGCCGCGATACACAACAACGTTTGACGGAATGACAACTACGTTCTGCTGACTGTCGACCATGAATCGACCTTCTACATATGTTCCCGGCAATATACCAGAGTTTTCCGGCAGTCCCACAACTACGGGATATAACCCTGAACCTGACTGTGCTTCGGGACTTGTGCGTTTAACCCAGCCTTTATGTATTGTTCCGTCAACATAAATTTCTACGGGAGTATTTTTATTTATCTTCATGATGTCTTTCTTCGAGACCATTAACTCGGCTTCCATTGTCTTTGGGTCAACGATTGAAAGCAAAACTGCTCCTGCCTCTGCAATTTCTCCGGGCTCTACGTTTCTTGCGCTTACGATTCCGTTTATGCTGGCCTTCAGACTCGTACGCTGTAACGTTGACTGTGAAGCCTTCAGGACTGCCTCAAGAGATTTCAGTCTCGCATATGCAGAATCAACATCGCTCTGTGAGATTCCGCCTTTCTTCTGTAATTTCGTGAGCCTTTCATAATTCAATTTTGCTTCATCGTATGCTATCTTCCCTGACTGCACAAGGGCTTCTCTTGCCGCAAGCTGTAATGTGATTACTGTCTGGCCTGCTTTAACGGGACTTCCTACATCTACATTAACACTCTTAACTATTTCGCGTTCGTATGTCGTGATGTTCTGAGTGTGCGCACTCTTTGCCTGACCGTAATAGCTTCTCCATGTCTGCCAGTTCGTTGTGGTCAGTAATTCCGTCTCCACCGGATATGTTGTAACTGTCTCTGTCTCAAGAGATCTCAAATTTGCTTCTGCTCTGTCTAAGCGTGCCCGTACCTGTGTGCTGACTAAGAAACCTACACCGACAAGTACAAGCACCCATAAAATAATTCTTATGCGTGTAAAAAATTTAAGCATAAATCTAAACCGCCTCCGTATTTAATTTTCTTGTTTGTCCAAGTGAATTTGCATTATAGCATAGTGAAACATACCTGTATGAAAATAATGTGAAGTGTTCATGAAAAACAAAATCACCGGCACTTTTTATATGTGTTGTAAACCCTATATTATTTTTTATAATATACACTCGTTAAAAACTTTTTTCTCGCAGGAGTCTTTTGTATATGATAGAAGATAGCTTAATTGAAGAAGTAAAAAGCATGCTGGTTGTTTCTATACAATATAATTTGCTTGCAAGTGTCGAAAGTATCATGAAGGAATGTGAAAGAAAATCCCGAGAGAATGCCTGCGGTTTTAACGTGTTCGAGATTGTCCGTATCAATCATCACGAAGTTAGAATGTCGTTTTTCCTTTGGGAGCTTCTGAAACAGGACGGTAGGCATGGTATGGGTACAGTGTATCTCAAACGATTCTTTGAAGACGTACTAGGCTTCCGTACGGATGATGACGAACTCAGAAACGCAAAGGTATATTGCCAGAAGAAAGAATACACTTCGGACGGAAGAGAAAAACATATTGATATAGTGATAGAAACTCCGTATCGGTATATCCCCATTGAAATTAAGATTTATGCAAAAGAAGGAAATAATCAGTGCTATGATTATTTTTTTATCGGAAAGGAGAAAAATCTTAACAGCAAACGTGAATGGGGGTTATTTTTCCTTACACTCAGCGGCGGAGAACCTGAAAGCACAAAAGATCGTGAAGACTGCAAAGGATTCGTACACGCTGTTTCATGGAAAGAGGAAATCACTCTTTGGCTTGAAAATATAATAAGGGTTACAGGCAGTAATCGCATTAATGTAATCGAAGTAATCAGACAGTATCTTTCGGCAATAAGAAAATTAACCAGACAGAATGAGGAGGGCTTACAGGTGGAACTTTGCAAACTTATTGACAGCAGCGACAAGATGAAAGCAGCCGTTGCTATAAGTAAAGGCTTGCAGGAAGTAAGAAATGAACTTGTGAAAAAACTGTTTACAGAAATAGACAGCAAATTTGAGAAAGAATACGAAAAAATTGATTGCGTTTATTCTGGAAAATATCCTTCGCTGGCTTATAAAACAGGCGAGATAATTTTTTTGGATAAGACATATGTTTTAGCCTTACGTTTTGAGTTAAATTGCGATAATGATGACGGGACGTGTTATGTAGGTTTCACTGTTTCTAAGAAAACAGAACAAGGCTTCGAGGGCATAGAAATCAATGATGATTTGAGAAAAAGAATGAGCAGTTTAATCTGTTCAGAGAAACTTGAAAGTATGTTGCCAACGTTATGGTGGATTGGTCTTCTACATGTTCCTGGTTTCGGAAAAAACAAAGATACTGAAGAGCCAGACTTCAAAAATTACAATAAGGCTTATTATGATTTATATGATGACGATAAACGCAGGGAGTTCGTCTATAAAGTTACTGAAGCACTTTCTGAGCTTGCTTCATGGGTGAAGGTATAAATGTCCCCTCTTGAAATTACTACATTATAGCCGATTGATTTCATTCTTTGAGTCAGACATTCACGGCATTGTGCGCTCTCTTCTCCTGTGCATATCTTATTGTCATAAAGCTCGTATTTCTTCCTGACACTTACAGGCGATAAGTTCGGCATGACAACATTGGCTCCTGACATAATGCCCTTCTCACGCCCAAGAGGATTTATCGTTCCGAGTGCAGTTGTCGATGGCAGCAGCACAGGCGGATGAATCAACCGTATTATCGAGAGCAGATAACACGTAAGCTCAAGTGTTCCCGAAGGATAATCACGGAACGGCGTATCTTTATGCGCAATGAAAGGACCGATTCCGCACATCTCAGGTTTGAATTCCTCAATGAACTTCAAATCACGCGCAAGAGTCTTCACTGTCTGAAATGGCGACCCAACCATAAAACCGCATCCAACCTGATAGCCCAGTCCGCGAAGTTCACGCAAACACTTCATGCGGTTATCGTATGACATCGATTGAGGGTGAAGTTTCATATAGTGATCTCTGTCTGCTGTCTCATGCCTGAGTAAATATCTGTCGGCTCCGCAATCACGAAGATATTTGTAGCTCTCGTAACTCCTTTCACCCATTGAGAGAGTAATTGCACAGTCCGAATGCCGCGCTTTAATCTCCCGGACGATTCCGCCCAGAATATTATCATCAAAAAATGAATCCTCTCCTCCCTGCAGAACGAACGTTCTGAATCCAAGTTCATAACCTTCATCCGAACACGCAATAATTTCATCTGGTGAAAGCCGGTAACGTTCACAGTTCGTGTTGCTCTTGCGAATTCCGCAGTACAGGCAATCATTCTTGCAGATGTTCGTGATTTCGATTAAGCCGCGTATATAAATATCATGGCCGTATATCTTGTGCCTGATATTTACAGCGAGAGTACGCAGGAGCTTTGCAGATTCGTCATTGCGGAATTCAATCAGCTCTTCATACTCTGAGAGTTCAAGCGAATGTTTATCCGCAAGTTTATTCACTAAGGAGAGGATTCGATTCATCAATTTTACTTTTTTACTTTGAGAATGCTGTCTTGACGTTCACACCTTCAAGATTGCCGATGCGCCCGGATAACGCCGAAATTATATCCTGCGGTGCATCAAGGGCTATGCTGATGATGTTAATATGCTTTGGCCTGTAGGGCAATCCCATTCTGCCGATGATGTATTCTCTGTACTCGTGAAGAATGTTATTGAGCGTTTCAACTGAGCTTACATTCTCTACTATGATGCTCATCACTGCAACTCTTGTTTCCATTTTACACATTGCCTCCTATTTGTTATCAGGATAAAGCACACTCACAACTTTATCGGGAACTTCAAAGTGCTGATAGTCTTTTGCACTCTTCCAGCTTCCGCCCCATTCAAAGCCATGCTCAATGAAGAGCTTATAGCACAGATCGTTCTCGTCAATCTTATACGGGAAATCTTTTGTACGGTCAACATATGCACCAGCTGTTGCCGGCTCAAGAATACGCTTGCCGTTTACCGTCTTAGTGTACGGATTGTAGAGCGTGTTTATATCAACCGCGAGACCAAGACCATGCTTTGAGATTTTTGTTGTGTGCGATATGAATCTGAAATTGAATGATGACGAATTATTATCCCGCATTGAAGTTTCATCATCTGCATCATATTCATCAACGAGTCTGATTTTCTCAATCGGGTAATTTGCCTCATAAAGTTTCATGAGAATATCGAGAACGTCATATGCGATATAGACATTGCATATCATTTCGCCTTCGTGAGTATTGCCGTCCAAATCCTTGTGAAGAACATGAATGTAACGTAAATCTTCACGCGGAAGTGTGCAGTTATCCTTGAATGACTTGCCTTTGATGCGTGAAAAAATTTCGTCGTCAATCTTCTTCATGTAGAATCCATCTTTGACATCAGCGAATGAAATTGAAGACGAAAGAGTGAGAATTAAAAGCGCGAGCGTGAATAAGAGAATATGTTTCATGAATATAAATTGAAACCTCCTTTTTGATTCGGGAATTCTAAAGCACGAAAATACAAATGTAAAGTTAAATGCTTGCTGGTAAAATATAAATCAATTCACGAAAGGAGATGTGATTTTCATGATTAACCTGAAGAGCTTTGACACGCTCGGTCAGAACGGTCTCGCAATGATGCAGAATTCCATGAACACCGCCAATTCAGCAAGCGCAAAAGTCATGGAGAGCGGAGCAGATCCTATGAGCATAGCAGAAGCATCAATGGACATGAGCCAGGCAAAAGTTCAGATGGCAGTGGGTGCGTGGCTCGTTCACCAGCAGAATGAGCTTATGGAAAGTTCGCTTGCAATTTTCGGAATCGGAACGAAACACACAGGATTGTATTAGCATATGATTTTCACGGCCTGCCTTTTAAACGGGCGGGCTGTATTTTTAATAGAAGGGGGCTTTTTATTGGAGCAGACCCACAGCGAAAAACTTTCACTCATCAACGGACGCATTCATACAGCTTCAGGCATAGCATCCAGCATAACGCTTGAATACGGCCGTATAGCTTCAATAGGTGATACAGCAGGAAATCTTGACGGGAAAATTATAGATCTCAGGGGCCGCACAGTTCTTCCTGGATTCTGTGATACCGGGCTTGATTTCTTATCATGGGCAGAGAATCAAGAGAGATTGAATCTAAGCAGTGTACATTCACTAAAAGAATTCGGAGATTCATTAAGCACATACTCACATGCGAATCAAAAGCCATTACGCGGCTGGTATATTGCAAATAATCTTCCTGACGACATAATTATCTCGCGTGATGACATTGATGATTTAATTTCGGAAGTGCCCTGTGCAGTTATTGATTCAAAGAACAGCCACGCGGTATTAAATACTCAGGCCATGAATGAGTTCAACATGCCGCAGGACAACGTAGAGCTTGACGAGTTCACGCAGCATTTACCAGAATTCAGCGGCGATGACATACTTTATCTCGTGAAGACATACGGCCCTAAGATTAATGCGCTTGGCATCACAGAAATATGGTCAGACTTTTACGGCGGGGCAAAAAGAATCTGGGATATATTATTCAGTGAGGCATATGAATCATTCACATTCAGAATGCGCATGAATTTCGGCTTTGCTGAAGTGAACTCGATGAATGAATTTCTCTCAACAGGATTACGAACAGGAGACGGCTTGCCTTTCTGCAGGCTCGGAGGGATTTTAATCAATGGACAGCTTGACCAGAAAGACCAGAAAGCAATGATAACATCGGCTCATTTATCGGGCTGTCAGATAATCAGCGACAATAACAAGTCATGCATCAATTCACTTGAACATGTGATAAAGCGCGTACGAAAAAATTCAAGGCACATAATCCGTGATGTAACAGCGAACATAACCGATAGAATGAAATATCTGGGTCTGGGAGGAATTGCTATACATGGCCGTGATGATGCATTTATTCATGAGGCATTCAGGAACGGGCTTGTGATTTCAGCCGGAAGTGATGAAGTTCTTGTGCCTCCCATGAAGAACATAAGCACAATGTTATCTCATGGTCTGAGCGTCGCCGAAGCATTAAGCATATACACATGGGGAGCATCATGGAACGGCGGAGTAGATTCACGAAGGGGAGAGCTTGCAGTCGGGAATGATGCGGATATAGTTGTGCTTGAACAGGATCCGTTTTCAGTGAGACCTGAAGAGACAGCCGGAATTGATGTTAGCATGACATTCACGGCCGGAAAAGTAGTATATGATTCAGGAGCAGTATAAATTATTCAGAGGGGAAAGAAATTAATGACAATCAGCGGTAGAAAAAGAAGTGCAGGTATATTGCTGCCGGTTACATCTCTTCCATCGAAATACGGCATAGGCGATTTCGGACCTGAGGCATTCAAGTTTGCGGATTTTCTTCATGATGCAGGACAGTCAATGTGGCAGGTACTCCCATTAACGACGGTTGATTCTGGGTGCGGGAATTCACCTTACAGTCCTACGAGTGCGTTTGCAGGAAATTATTTGCTCGTCAGTCCTGAGATTTTGCTTGATGAGAAATTAATCACGCCCGAAGAGTTAGAGAAGTCAGCGGCAAAATATAATTTCATGAAGAACCCTGAACGCACAGATTATGAATCAGCAAGAGAATTCAAGACTGAGATTCTCAACATGGCCTATAAGCGTTACATGAGGGGCAGTGTAATTGAATTCAAATCGTTCTGTGAAAATACAAAATGGCTTGAGGACTTTGCACTGTTCAGCGTAATAAAACAGGTTCAGGGAGGAGCGGCATGGTATGAATGGCCTGATGATTTAAAGCACAGGAGGCCGGAAGCGTTAAAGAGATTCAAGAATGAATACTCACAGGAAATATCGCGTCAGGAGTTTTATCAGTACATATTCTTCAGGCAGGCCAAAGCACTTAAAGAATATCTTCATGAACTTAAGATTGAGCTTATCGGAGACATGCCGCTTTACGTAACGCGTGATTGTGCTGACGTGTGGCAGAACCCCGAACTCTTTGACCTTGACGAAGATTTGAATCCCGTAACAGTCGCAGGAGTTCCGCCTGATTATTTCAGTGCAACGGGACAATTATGGGGTAATCCGTGCTACAAGTGGGACGTAATGAAGGAACGCAATTTTGACTGGTGGCTCATGAGGCTCAAGAATCTTCTGGGACTTTTCGACCGTGTCCGCATAGATCACTTCAGGGGACTGGTTGCATACTGGGCAGTACCTGCGGACGAAGAGACAGCGATTAACGGCGAATGGGTTGATGTTCCGTACAAAGAATTTTTTGCGGCCATGAAGAAAGAATTTCCAGAGATGCCATTCTGGGCAGAGAATCTCGGAATCATTACGCCTGATGTCGAAGAGTTACGCAAAGAAATGAACTTGCCCGGCATGTTAATACTTCATTTTGCGTTCGGCAATCCGTCAGATAATCCGTATGCACCTCATAATCATACACGGGACAGCGTAGTATACACGGGCACTCACGACAATAACACATCGAGAGGCTGGTTTGAGAATGACGCAACAGAGAACGAGATTCGGAATTTCGCATCATACATAGGCCGTGAGGTTATGGACGGATATATCTTCACGTCAGAAGTAACGCGTCTTGCAGTAAGTTCAGTTGCGGACATTGCGATAATTCCCATGCAGGATTA
>JAFPWQ010000253.1 GCA_017394925.1 Synergistaceae bacterium | reverse complement strand
CTCGGAGACAGAGCCGTTGATGTCCGTGTTGGACTTGTCCCGACCCAATACGGTGAACGAATAGCAATGCGCTTACTCGATAAAGGTCATGGCCTTATGACACTTGAAGATCTCGGCATGGAAGAACGCGAACGTAAAATCATGGATGAATTGATTCACAGGCCGCACGGAATGATATTATTCACCGGCCCTACAGGATCAGGAAAATCAACGAGCCTTTATGCTATATTGCAGGCATTAGCGCGTCCCGAAGTGAATATTATCACCGTTGAAGACCCGGTAGAATATGCATTGCCAGGAGTAGCGCAGATACAGGTCAACGAGAAAGCCGGAGTAACATTTGCGGCGGCGTTGCGTTCGATATTGCGACAGGACCCCGATATAGTAATGATAGGAGAAATGCGAGACTTTGAGACCGCACATATCGGAGTACAGGCATCATTAACGGGTCATTTAGTGCTCTCTACACTTCACACGAATGATTCAATCAGCGCAATAATCAGACTTGTAGACATGGGAATAGAGCCGTATTTAGCCGCAAGCTGTATGATCGGCACAGTAGCACAGAGATTAGCGCGCCGTTTATGTCCTCATTGCCGCAAAGAGATTGCCCCTCCTGCGATGATGGCCAAACAGGGATTAACTCGTGCATATGCTCCTGTTGGATGTTCTAACTGTCATAACACGGGCTACAGGGGACGCGTTGGTCTGTATGAACAGTTTGTAGTGAACGAAGAGATTCAAGAGGCGTTTGTGTCAGGAGCTCCTGCGTCAAAGCTGAGAGAAATTGCGCGTAAGTCAGGGTTCAAAACGTTGTGGGAGATTGGACTTTCGGCTGTTCAGTCAGGATTAACATCACCTGAAGAATTAACGCGTGTTGCAGGGGAGGATTAATTTATGCCGTATTTCAGTTATTCGGGTTATGATGCAAAAGGCAAAAGCACAAAAGGAACGATTGAAGCAGGCTCATCAATGCAGGCAGTCGACCGTTTAACCGAACGGGGAATCGTAGTAGTAGATGTAAAACTTGCCGAAGATAAAAAAGGCCCTGCAAAAATAAAGCTCCTGCCTCTTGAACAGCATATATTCTTTTGCAGGAGTTTAGCGTCATATCTGAAGTCAGGATTGCCGTTAGCTGATTCAATCCGCATAATGTCAAAGCAGGCACGCGATAAGACCATGAAGCCCGTAATGGAGAAGATACTCGCAGAAGTCGAAGGCGGCCGGAAATTTCACACGGCACTTGCTGAGTCTGGAGCATTCCGTGAAAGTTTATGGCGCGTTGCTGAATCAGGAGAACAGTCCGGCACATTAATTTCTGTTCTGAATGAAGCGGCTGACGAGTTCAAACTTGAGGACGATTTGCACAGAAAGATTCGCGGTGCAATGACATATCCCATAGTAATGGCTGTTGTCGGTGTTGGTGTTGTCGCTTTCATGCTTACGTATGTAGTGCCAAAAATTTCGGAGTTATTTGAAGACATGCACCAGACTTTGCCCCTTCCCACAAGAATCTTAATCGGAATGTCAGATTTTTTATCAAATTTCGGCTTATGGATTCTATTAGCATTTCTCATTCTCTATTTATGGATGAAAAAGACGGGAAGAAGTTTTAATTTGCCTTTCATGCGGGGAATAAGAGACCAGCTTACACTTGCACTTGTAATGTCTCACTTAAGTACGTTATTGAAGTCAGGAATACCCTTAGTGCAGGCTTTGCGAATGGCCTCGTCAATGGATACGCAAAAACAACGCTGGATTGATGCCGCCGAAATGGTGAAAGCAGGACACAGATTCGATAAAGCACTCGAAAAAATCGGAATGCCCGAAGAAACTGTAGCAGTTGTCCGTGTGGGTGAAATGGGCGGAGAATTAGCCGAAGCATTAACTAATGTGTCAGACCAGAGCCGCGAAATTGCGCAGACCCGAATGGAAAGACTTTCAACTTTAATGGAGCCCATAATGGTTTTATCGTTAGGTGTGTCTGTAGGCTTTATCGTTCTTGCAATATTAACGCCTGTATTTGATTTAGCAGGTATAGTAAGATAGTTAAGATAGTAAAATATTTTAAGGAGGTTATATCACAATGAAAGACAGAAAGAAAATATTAATGCGTCGTCGTTCAGGATTTACGTTAATTGAAATCATGGTTGTCGTTGTCATTCTTGGCTTGCTTGCGGCTCTCGTAGTTCCCAGAATAGGACCTCAGGTTGCAGAGGCACAGCGTACAACTGCGGCAACACAGATACGTTCACTTGAAGATGCGTTAGAGATGTACAGAATGCATAACGGTTTTTATCCGTCAACACAGCAGGGCCTCGAAGCACTCGTAACACCACCGACGACATCACCAGTTCCGAAGAGATTTGCAGAGGGCGGATACATCAAGAAAGTCCCAGACGACCCATGGGGCAATCCGTACGTTTACCGCAATAACAACGGCAGGATCACGATAACGAGTTACGGCCCTGACGGTGAAGAAGGCGGAGAAGGCATCAACGCGGACATCACGAACGAGGATTAAAGAGGAATAAATTTGTGAGGCGTTACGGTTTTACACTGGTTGAAGTTCTGATAGTATTAGTGATAACGGGAATGCTTGCAAGTGTCATGCTGCCCCGAATATCATTCTATTTTGAGCCTCCTTCAGCAGTCCTGCAAAGAGCAATCGAAGAAGCATCAGACCTTGCACTTTCGGGTACACCTGTGAGATTAAGCATTAAGCCTGAAGGACAAACAAAACGCGGAGAGATTCACCCGGAGGCATTAAAACAGCGTGAAGTTCCTGCTGACAGTTTAAGCGCATTTCTGGGAACGAATATCAACAGGCCTGTAGTACTCGAATGGCAGAATATCGAGATGAAAAATCTTCCTGAAGGTTACGGCTGGAGATTCAATCCTGAAGTCATATATTTCTATTCGGACGGCTCATGTACTCCCGCAAGAATATCATGGGCGGGAAGAAACGTAAGCGAAAGAGAAGCTGAAGAATATATTCTGACAGTAACGGGATATTGTGCAAAACTTGAGAAAAAATAAGAAGAGATAAATGTTCTCCCCTTGTGAAACTTGCAGGGGGAGATTTTTTTGTGCCTTTATCTTAACCCGTCAGCAATAATTTCGCATACACTCTTTAAATCACAGCGTCTTAATGTTGCGTCTCTTCCCTGAATGGCAAGAGCTTCAATTTCTGATTCATGAGTACATGCATAAAGTAATTTTTCAGCAAGTGAGTTAATATCATCAACATCATGGCCGAACTGAAATTTTCAGTCAGGCTCATACTTGAAGGAATACGCGAGGCAACGCAGAAGCATCCGTTCATCATGGCTTCAGTGAGAGCAATCCCAAAACTTTCCCAGCGTGATGGAAATGCAAAAATTTTTGAGTCCCTGTATATTTCAATCAGTTCTTCTCTGTCTTCTATGTGCTCCGTAAATATAACTCGTTCTTTCATGTCAGGATACTTCGCAAAAAAATCATCAGCTATGTTCATGTTCTCGCGTATGGCTCCGGCAAGTTTTAATTTCCAGTTCGGAATTTTATCTGCAATCTTTGCAAATGCTTCAAGCAATATCTCCGTAGCTTTCTGTTGGGTTCCAAGCCTGCCAACGGTTAATATTGTATTTGAACGTTCACTGAATGATTTGTATTCTTTAATCTCACCTGGATTCAGCGGATTGGGTACGCAGATTATTTTGCGGTGCCATTTCCGTGATAATATTTCTGCGTTTTCCTGAAGCTCCGTGCTGACGATCTTGCACATACTCAGCATGATATACGGCTTTATGTTCTTCCAGAATTTAAAGCGTCTGGGCATGGGTGTTCCGTCAAACTTGAGGTACACTTTGCCTTTCGGGTTATGCAGCTTGTATGTCAGTGCCTGCCTGATTGAACGCGGAGCTAAATGATAAAGATTCAGAACATCAATTCTCTTTGCGTTGTCTTTGAGCCATAAACAGGAATCCTCAAGCCATTTTCCCGTTATGTCCGGGACTCTCTCTACACGAAGTCCGGGTGTGTTTTTCAGTCTGGGCAACTCAATATCGGGGTATGATGTTACGAATGAATCATATTCGTAGAATTTGTGCATACCGTAAGGGATTAATCCCACGTCTTTTGTGATGTGTCCGTCATTGCACAGGAAAAGAGTGCAGAATGTGGGTCGCTGGTCGTTGTTCGAGTATAGCGGTCATGATGTAACGTGTCAAATCCTTTCTGAAAAATTTTTATGTATCATAATGTTTTTCGGGTGCATTTGCAAATCTGATATAATCCCAGTAATTTTTATCTTTCACGTAAGGAGAATAAATTCACTTGGGACAGATTCAAATCATAGTTGAGGGAATGACAGCGAGCGGCAAATCTACAATCGTTGAATTACTCTCAAAGCGAATGAATTTCAGCATTATGCCCGAAGAGTTCAGAGATCCGTTAGATCTTCTCAGCAAATTTCATTATGATCATGACAAGTGGGCTTTCCCCATGCAGTTAAATTTTCTCGTAACGAGATTTGCGCAGTATTTATGTGCCTCCGAAGAAAATAATTATATTCTGGACAGGAGCATATTCGGTGATAAAGTGTACGCGATGATGTATTACAGGGACGGCTATTTTCGTGATAGTCAGCTGGGCTGTTATCTGACACTTTATGATTCACTGTTAAGATACGTAAAGCCTCCGAAGTTATTTGTTCTTGTGAGGTGTGAATTCAGCGAGATAATGCGCAGAATAAAATCACGGGGCAGGCAGGACGAAATAGACGCGGGCATTGAATACTGGAGGGCACTATATGACGCGTACATGCCGTTTCTTGATCTCGTGAAGTCAGAGTTACATCATGATGTTAATTTCTATGAGCTTGAACTCTCAGATCCTGAATTCATTCATACGCCTTCAATGACGGATAAATTTATCAGCGATGTCAGAAAATACTTCCCTGAACGTTAGAAAGCTCTTAGCACACATTGAGACATTTGCGTCTTCGGAACTTGCAGAGGAATGGGATAATATTGGTCTCATGGCCGGAGATTACAATGCTGAAGTTAAGCGCGTTGGAATTTGTCTTGATGCGGTGAGTGAGGCAGTAATCGAAGCAGATAATCATGGCTGTGAAGTTCTGCTCTGTCATCACCCGTTAATATTCAGGCCGTTAAAGAATATATGCGTGAATTATTATCAGGGCCGAACGATTTACGAGGCAGTGAAGCGTAATGTGAATATCATTGCGGCTCACACGAACTGGGACAAAGCAGAAGAAGGAGTTAATACGGCATTGTCATCATTGCTCGGACTGGTAAAGGCTAAACCGTTTAATGCAACAGCATTCGGATTTCATGGTGTCATGCCGGAGAGTATGAATCTCAAAGACTTTCTTGAACACGTAAAAATATCATGGGGACTTTCGAGACTGGATATATACGCAAATAGTCTTCCTGAAAGTATATCGCGTGTGTCATTATGCGGCGGCTCAGGTGCGGAATTCTGGAAGCTGGCAGTCAACCGCAGAGCTGATATATACATCACAGCGGACATGAAATATCACGAACTCATAGATGCGACCCGTGCCGGACTTGTGATTGCGCTTGCGGATCACGGAGAAATGGAACGTGCCTCACTGCCTAAACTGGCGGAAAAGATTTCAGAATGCGGAGCTGAGACTGTAATCCTGAACGTAAAAGCACTCAGCTCACCATTAAGAATATAGGAGTAAATATCAACATGAAACAACGAGTATTAAGCGCAATGAGACCTACAGGGCCTCTTCATCTGGGACACATGGCCGGAGCGTTAAGCAGCTTTGTGAAATTGCAGAACGATGATAAATACGAATGCTATTATGCGATTGCTGACTGGCACGCACTGACATCAAATTATGCTGAGAGTGCGAACACCGGCGAATATTGCTACACGGCATTGCTTGACTGGCTTGCAGTAGGATTAGACCCCGTGAAGAGTCCGTTATTCATTCAGTCTCATGTTCCCCAGCACGCAGAATTAGCTCTTGCGCTCGGAATGATTACACCATTAGGCTGGCTGTATCGTAACCCGACATACAAAGAGCAGCTGTTTAACATCGTGAATAAAGACTTAGGGACATTCGGATTTCTGGGTTATCCTGTCTTAATGGCCGCTGATATATTGCTCTATAAGGCAAGTCTTGTTCCCGTCGGAGAGGATCAGAGCGCACATCTTGAAATTTCCCGTGAGCTTGTGAGACGGTTCAATAATTTCTTCGGTGAGAATTTACTTGTTGAACCTCAGCCGTTATTCACAGCAACACCCAAAGTACCCGGCATTGACGGACGCAAAATGAGCAAGTCATACGGCAATGCTCTTGAAATATCCGAGAGTGCAGACTCGATGTGGCAGAAGTTACGCACAATGAAGACTGACCCCGCAAGAATGAGACGCACGGATCCCGGCAACCCGGAGAAATGTCCTGTCTGGGACTTGCACAAGGTCTTCAATCATGACGAAGGCGAGAAAAAAGAAATCTGTGAAGGCTGCAAGACGGCCGGAATTGGATGCATTGACTGCAAGAAGAAATTGAACGCTCATATTCAGGAGATAATGAATCCTGTTCGTGAACGCAGAGCAAAATACGAGGGCAAGAAGTCATTGCTTGATGAAATTCTTGCTGACGGTGCTGAACGTGCCTCTAAGACTGCCAGAGAGACCATGAGCGCAATTTATCCGGCTATGGGCTTGCTTGTGAATCCAAAGAGAGCTGATTTGCCATGAGACTTAACGCATATATAGCATCATGCGGAGTGTCATCGAGGCGCAAAGCAGAGATAATAATTCTCGAAGGAAGGGTGCAGGTAAACGGAAAAATCGTACTTGCACCTTTTTTTCAGGTTGACCCGGAGAATGACATAATCACACTCGACAAAAAGAAATTAAATCTCTCTCAGCATGTCTATTACGTAATCAATAAGCCCTCCGGTTATGTATGTGCCGCGAGTGATAAATATGATCCCGTTGTGATTGACCTGATTCAGAATCACAATGAGAGACTTTATCCTGTCGGAAGGCTTGACCGTGATAGCGAAGGCTTATTGATTCTCACGAATGACGGAGAATTTACTCAAAGCATATTGCATCCGTCAAAAGAGATTCGCAAAGAGTACGAAGCATTATTAAACATTCCGATAAATATAAAACAGCTTGAACGCTGGCGAAAAGGCTTTGAGATTCCCGAAGGTCATCACGTTAAGCCCCTGAGCATTAATATTATTGAACGTGAACCCGTAAATCAATGGGTAAGCATAGTAATAGTTGAGGGATTAAAACGTGAGATTAGACTTATGGCCAAAGAGGCAGGCTTTAAGGTTGAGAGATTAATCCGCCGTAAAATAGGAAAGATGAGACTTGAAAGATTAAGTGCGGGTGAATTTGTGAGTTTGTCTTTTTCAGACCTGTACACTAAAATATTTAATGGCGGTATAGTTTAATTTTTTCCATAATAAACAAAAATATTTTTTCGTAAAAGGGGGCTGAATTCATGAGTGAGATTGATGAGAAATCCAGAGACCTGATAAAGACTCGCATATTAAACAAGATGCAGGACATAAAATCATTTCCGCAGTTCGTTCTTGAGACAATGAAGAAGCTCAATGACCCTGAAAGTAACGCTTCTGATGTTGCCAAAAGCCTCTCAAGGGATGAAGGTCTTGTTCTGCGCATACTGAAACTTGCAAATTCTGCGGCCTATGGAATGTCGCGGAGTATCTCTAATATATCAGAGGCTATTGCGTTACTGGGCTACAAGAGCGTGAGCAATATAATTCTTGCGGCAACCGTGTATTCTGCAATGGATAAAGGACTTTCAGGTTATGCACTGGATCGCGGCGAATTATGGCGGCATTCACTCATGGTAGCGTATACATCGAGGCATTTAGCGAAATTAACGGGAGCAGTCAGCACGGAGGACGCGTATGTTGGGGGCTTACTGCATGACATCGGCAAAGTAATACTCAATGACTATGTGAGATTCGGTTATGGAATTATCGTAAAAATGGTCGAAGAGAAGCATATTCCGTTCACTGAGGCAGAAAGTCAGGTACTGGGATTCGATCATGCAATGATAGGTGAGATTCTTGTTGAGAAATGGGAAATGCCGATATCGCACAGAGTAGCAGTAGCTTATCATCATAAACCGAATGACCTTCCTGATGATAAAAAGCAGTATCAGCCGCTGCTTGATGTAGTAACGCTTGCGAACTCAATATGCTTAATGCTCGGAATCGGACTCGGTGCTGACGGCTTGCAGGCATATATGTTCCCTGAGCCTATAGAGAGACTCGGAATAACGAACTTCGATAATTTGCTGTCCGAAATGATAGATTTTGCCGGAAATGTCGCCAATGACATGGGAGATATGGCCGGACTTTAGGAGCATGAGCTGAAATTGTCATACATAATCACAATAGACGGTCCAGCAGGAGCCGGAAAAAGTTCAGCCGCAAAAGATGTTGCCCGTGAGCTTGGCATAAAATATCTCGATACAGGCGCAATATACCGTGCGATCGCATTAATTCTCGCAAAATCTGAAATTTCACCCGACAATGACGAATATTTACGTGAGGCTCTGAGTGAGATTAAAATTATTCTGCGTTATGATAAAGTCCTCGTGAATGACTTTGACGTTAGCGGCGAGATTAGAACACCCGAAGTTGACGAGCTTGCATCATTGTATTCGGCAGTACCGGCAGTGCGTGAGGCGTTGCTTGGACTTCAGCAGGAGCAGAAGAATTACGGCTCAATTGTTGCAGAGGGGCGCGATGTAGGCAGTGTTGTATTTCCTGACGCAAAAGTGAAATTCTATCTCACTGCATCACCTGAAGTCAGAGCAAAAAGACGCTATGATGAAAGAATCGCAAAAGGCAAAAATGCTAACTATGACGAAATATTACGCGCAATAAAGGAACGTGATATTAATGATTCAACCCGAAAGACAGCACCGTTAAGCATTCCCGAAGGAGCAATATATTTAGATACGTCTGACATGACAGAAAAAGAAGCCGTAAATTTCATCGTTAAGCATGTCAGGGAGGTATTATCGCAAAATGAAGCAGAGTAAAATTTTTTATGCAATCGTCAGCGGATTCTTCAAGTTATTCCTGAAGATATATAACCGCTGTTCATCAAAATGGCTTGAGAAATTGCCGGATAACGAAAAAATGATAGTTGCCTGCAATCATACCAGCAATATGGACCCTGTAATCGTTGGCTGTTTTTTCCCAAGACGGTTAAGATATTTGGCCAAAGAAGAATTATTCACGTTCTGGCCGTTCGCGATGTGCATTAAGGCACTGGGAGCAATACCCGTATCGCGTTCAAGCAATTCATCAGCGGCAGGAGCATTACGGGCGTTCATGAAGTTATACGAAGAAGGAAATGACGTTTTGATATTCCCAGAAGGCGGAAGAAGTTTAGACGGGAAATTACAGCCTCTCGAAGCAGGAGTCGCATTAATCGCGGCACGTGAACATG
>JAFPWQ010000252.1 GCA_017394925.1 Synergistaceae bacterium | reverse complement strand
TATCTGGACGGTTGATAGCTACCATTTTTATTTTATGGCCAGAATTATCTGTGTAGATTCCCTTGCTTATGACATCAAAATCAACAGGATCGTGTTCGAGAGAAAAGACAGGCCTAAACGAAATCCCTAAATCTCTAGGCAAGAAGTAATCTGTCCCCGTAACAAAAACTACATGATTAGGCTTAAAAACTTCGAGTTCATATCTCAATATTTCCAGACAAGGTTCAAAGGTTTCACACACCAGATCCCAATGCGCTCCACGTCGTCCCCTTTGATATGTTACTTTATAGACATTAGACCAGACTATTTTTTCTGCCCAATTTTCAATCTCTCCTGCCCGATTCATGACCTCTTTGCATATCTGCCAAAATCGAGATTTATTGATGCTATACAGCAATTCGTTGGTATTTTCATCTCTATATTGCGGACTATGCACAGCATCAGATAAGAAGCGTTTTGTTCTCCCATTTGTAAGCACATTCTCAACAAGCTCATCAACATTATTACCCGTTAATGGCTCCCAACCGTTAAGATCGCGTCCTACATACATAAGACGGAAGTTACTTTCTTCATAATGGATACCTGAATCGGCACTATGAGATACTAAAGCACCGCTTCTAAGCCCCGACTCTATGTTGATAGGATCTGTAAGGCTGAATAAACTTCCGTAAAGTTCTCGCAATTTGCCGTCAATAACTTCAGACATAATTTTTCACCTCCTAAAATTTTTATCTGTTGAGTATATCTTGGATTAGGTGAGGAACAAGGCAATACTGACTCAAAACTTCCTCTGCAAATCCCGTAACAATCTCTTTGAGTTCGTCAGGCTCAATCACTGTTATATGCGGCGCACCTGACATTACCCATCTCGCGAACTCATAAAGATTCGGAACTTCTGCCGTTAAAATTATTCCTCACTCATCGCATTCCTTTATCTTTTGCGTGGGATGCCATTTTATTTCCCGGAACGTTTCCGCAAGTGGCTCACTGATTCTCACCTTAACGGGGATTTTCTCTTTGCCCGGTATCACATGCCATGCCGAAAGCACGTAGCCTTCATCAAATCCTCCCTCATCAGGCGTAATATATTCCTCTTCCGAATTTGACGCACTAATTATCCGGCTGATTCGGTGTATGCCTAAATTTTCATACTTGTGATTGTATGAGACCACGTACCAAGCGTTGCCCCTGAAGTAAAAATCATAGGGCGACAACGTCCACTGCTTTGGCATTCTTCCGGGAGCTGAATATAAGATGTTGACGCTTTTCCCTGAGCGTTTAGACTCGATCAGCGTCCTGAAAATTTCTGCGTCTATTTCCGCAACAGGAATCGCATTCATCGTTGAGCTTATTACTTCAGAACCTAACGACAAAATTTCATCAGGGATATATTTCCCCAGCTTTTCCCAGAGCGAGCGCACCGAATCTTTAAGGTGAGGCAGAAAATGAGAAGCCATGCCAAGACCTGCACTTAACGCAGTAATCTCACTCTCTGTTATTTTCAGGTTGACATGAAAAATTCCCGCGCTCTCAAGAATATAACGCCTCTCGTGAATGTCATACCTTATATCAGCTCCGTATACTCCTCTCAAGTAGCATAAATCATTCTGTAATGTCCTGTCGCTTCTGTATTCTCCCGCTGAATATATTTCTTCATGTGTCGCTTTCCCTTTTGACTGTAAGAACGCCATTATTCTTGACAGTCTGTCATGACGCACTGATGTCATATCTTTAGGCATAATTAATCCTTCATTTCACGACATGCTCAGACCGAGCATAAGGAGAACCCCTACAGCTCCGATATTACAGCAATTAAGAGCCATCTCCATAAGTGAATCTGCTTTGATGTCGGCTCCTGCTTCGGCAAGAACTCGAATCACTTTCGGATCATGCCCGGTGTAATCTGACATAACCGCTATCATAACAGCATTCTGATTCATGAGACTTCTTGCGGAAATGTCTGCTCCATTATTGATGAGACACTTTACAGCTTCAGCACTGTTGAAGAATGACGCATACATCAAGGGCGTATATCCCAGCCATGTTTTTGCGTTTACGTCCCCGCCGTTGCTGATTGCCTTTTCGATGTCTTTGACGCTTCCCCAGCAGGCAGAAATCAGCATCATGATTTTCTTGTTATAGCTCACCCAGTCTTGCTTGTAGTCCGTTCCTGTTTCGATCATCTCCCACAAATGGCTGAGGAGACTACAGCTTAACGGCCCTCCGAAATCGTCATCCCAGTCCGCAAAATGATGCTGAGGATTTTTCATGCTCAGTCTTATTTTTTTGACGTTGTACAGCCATAGAAGCATGACAATGATTTTTATCTGCCGAATATCTTTGAGCATTAGACGCTCGCCACGGTGAAAAATACACTGCAATAACCGTGTATGCGAAAGACACTTTATGTCAGCACCTTCAGCTATTAACAGCCTTGCCATCTCTGCGGCGTTATAGTAGTCGGCAAAACTTCCTGTTATCACTTTGAGCGCAAATTCGCCATCATCTTTTTTCACTCCATGAGCTATAGCTCTTCTCAGTGATTCGGGCGAATGGCAGAGAGTTAATTCTGTACTTTCGCAGGGAAATTCCACCCTGTTTAAGAGGTATGAGTCAAAATCTGCATCTTCAAGAACTATGTATGACAGTTCCGTGCCTGATGGGCTCTGCAAAGGAAAGTTAATCCCACCGTCATTAAGGATTTTCAGAATCTCAGCTCCGGCTTCAAGACGACGCTTTATTTCTGCTGTCTCAGAGCTGTTCTCAATTTCAGCTTCGGGGAAATCATTAATCCTGAATGAAATATTCAATCCTCTAAGTTCGTCTAGAATGCTCTTATCGGGGGTGAAACGCTTAAGTATACCCTTCACTGTCTTTACGTCATAGCTCTCTATTGCATGACGGAGAAGACGTACAACAAAATTACGGCTGCGGGCTGCGTATTCTTCCGTCAGAAGATTCTTCCAGTCAGAACGGAATGCTTCATATTCGGCTTCAGCTTTAGCTTGTCTTTTGTGCCAAGCTCTCAGTCTGTGCAAAGACGCCAGCCTGTCATCAGCAGGAACAGCGGAAAAAGGAGCAGGACAACTTATTTCAGCACCGGCATTGAGCATCATGGGCAGGACTTCACGCAGGAAAGTTTGTTTTGCCGGCCGGGATTTAGAGCGGTCAGCGTAGAAAAACATTCTGCCAAGCACTGACTCGCCATTAACTTTTTTGTTCACGTCTGCTCCCGCATCAATTAATGTCTTCACTATGTCGGGCAAACAGTACATGTATGACGAATCTTTGAACATTGCAGTACGTCCCATAATGTCGGAAGCATTTACATCTGCGCCGTGAGCAAGAAGATATTTCAGGATTTCATGTGCTGTGCTTTTGTTCCGACCGTAATTGATTACCATAAGAGGCGTATTATCGTCATAATCGCGCACATTTACATCTGCTCCGGCATCAACAAGAATTTTCACGAACTCATAAGAACCATGCGCTGAGGCAATATGCAACAATGTTTCGTTCTCATTGTCCTTATTGTGGGAATTTATGTCCATGCCGTAATCAATGAACGCCTGAATGATTTTCTGCATGGCCTTCCCTTTCATTTCCAAAGTCTGAAGAGCTTTTATGCAATTTCCATCAAGCGAAATCCCTGCACCGAAAAGAAGCTCAAGCATTTCAGTATTTCCTGCTTCATAATCAATTCTCACGCATTTTGAAAGTATATCGTTGGGGAATGCACCGTCAACCTCAACCTCTTTAGGGTCATAGCCATGTGCGATGAAAGTTTTTGCCAGTTCTGAAGTCCCGCATGTAAGGCAAGCCTTGAAGAAATCTTTTCTCATACCCAGCCTGAGTTCTGTACGTTCATCAATGCCTTTTTCAAACATGGCCAAAATATTCTCAGGGGTTTCGTTCCTGATGATTTCGCTGTAGCTTCTATAGCCGTTATCATTCATGGCCGCAAAAAACATTACTTTGGCGTTATCATTCATTCCCTCGTCAATAGTATGACACCATACAACATTAGCTTCAGGATCTGCGCTCTTAAATATGACAGTAGTATCTACCATTTCAGAGAGAGCTATATTTGGTGAGGCTATAATATTCAGCAGAATATATTTTGCGCCCTCAATGCTCCCTGACATTTTAAGAGCATCATTTGCCGCGCTTACACAATCACTTGCGATCCCTACACCGAAATATACTGTGCCTGCATTCCTAAAACACTCCCGAACGTCAGCAATATCAAGATTCACAAAGCCTGATTTAGTGATTAGGTTTTCGATCCCCTCAATGATTTTGCGCGTAACGTGTTCAGTATCTTTCTGCGTGATGATAACCGCGTCTGCCATGTCAATGAATTTCTGCATGTCCTTGTCCTGCTCTGCAATCAGGCATTCAATCAGCCTGTTCTCGCAGCGTTCCTTCAGGATCCTCATGGAAAGGCGCACCATATTGGCATGGCTCATATTTTGCCTGCAATAGTTCCAGAT
>JAFPWQ010000251.1 GCA_017394925.1 Synergistaceae bacterium | reverse complement strand
TAATCCAGCAGAAATATATGGTCTTCCCATTGCCTGAATGAATATGAATGCCGCCTTATTCACACATGCGAATACTATCATGCATAAATACACTCTGAAACATCGTACTGTGAAATTCATATAGTGAACGCTCTCGCCTGATGCACCGAACAATTCAGCGATGTACATCGGGAAGAACTCTACAATAATGAATGACACACAGCCTATAACCGTCTCACATGCTAACAGAAGCGTAAACAATCTCTTAACCCTTCCGTAATGGCCTGCACCGAGATTATAGCCGGTAATGGGCGTACAGCTTGCGGATAAGCCGACAACGATTGAGATTACAATCTGGAAGAACTTAATTACGATTCCGATTACTGCCATTGGAATCTGCGAGTACTCCGGCTGACCGAATACAGGATCTAATGCTCCGTAGGTCTTAATCATAACGTTCACTGAGGCTACACTGATTACGAGTGAAATCTGCGATAAGAAACTGCACATTCCAAGAGGCAAATATCTTTTCATGACAGCAGGATTATATTTCAGATTCGCGCGTGTAAAAGTAACTGCTTTCATCTTTCGTGTGATGTATAGCAATGACATGAACGCTGTAAATATTTGTCCCATTATCGTGGCGAGTGCTGCACCCGTCATTCCCCAGTGAAAGCCGAATATGAATAACGGGTCAAGAATAATATTTATGCCTGCTCCCATTAACGTTGAGAACATGACGTAATTCGGGCTTCCGTCAGCAGAGATTACCGGGTTCATGGCCTGACCGAAAACATAAAACGGTATTCCAGGAATTATGAACGTGAAATACTCAAGCGATAATCTGAATGTCTCATCGTTAATGCGTCCTCCGAAGAAGGTTAATAGTTCTTCACGGAAAATATAATACAGAATCGCAATCACTATTCCCATTGTTGAAGAGAGTAACGCCGCACTTCCGACAGCATCGCCTGCACGCTTTGAATCTCTTGCGCCTAAACTCATGCTCACGAATGCACATACACCATCCCCGATTAAGAGTGTGAATGCGAGAGCTATAACTGTCATGGGGAATACTACATTGTTGGCGGCATTTCCGTTTGAGCCTAAGTAATCAGCATTGGCAATAAATATCTGGTCTACTATATTATAGAGAGCTGCAACTAAGAGAGAAATAATAAGAGGGATTGAATACTTCAGCATTAATTTGCTTACGGGTTCACGTTCGAGAAAGACGTTTGCGTTGTTCAAGTTTAAATTCACCTTCATGAAAAAATTTTTGCATAAAAAAATGCGTCTGCCCATTTCAACCTGGACTTACGCATTAATTGCCGCACGGCGGGAATCATTATAGCACTGTGAATTCATAAGTATTTAGGGTAAAATTTATTGCGTAATACTACAATTCAGGGAGGAATTGCAAATGCGAGTCGTACAGACCAACACGATAGTCAACACTGCAGGGACAGCAAGCAGACTTGAACGCGGCTTTGTTATCCGCAGAAGTGAGACGCAGTATATGCATGTCCGTGAGCCTGTCATGGTACAGCGTCCGCAGATTGAAGACTTCAATAATCTTGTTGTCGTTCATGATCAGGTTGAGCAGTATGTATAGCGTCTAATTATCCCTCTCCTAAAAATTAATCTCGCGCAGGAGAGGATTTTTTTCTTTCTTCTATTCTTATCATTAAGTATTATCATTAAATCTTTTCAGTATAAATACGGATAAAAAAAAAAAACTGGCTAGTTCAGAATGTATTGCTGATTTAAAATTACAGGAGGCGATTCGTTAATGAATCCCAAAAAGTTATTCATGTCGGTATGTATGCTCCTTATCATATCGGCATCATCAGCGTACGCAGGATTTGCACCAATGAATCCGGCATTCGTGAAGTGGCGTGAGGAGCAGACGAAGCAGGCGGAAAATCAAAACCCTTCGGATTCAATTTCAGCTTCTTCAGTTTCAGCTTCAAATTCAAATGCAGTTACATCACACAAGACAGGTTACATTCCCGGCCCTGTGAATCTTTCACATCTTGCGGATAATCTTCCTCGTGTATTCGCAGCAGCAGATGAACTTCCTGAATCATATGACCTTCGCACTTATGGCCGTGTTACCCCGATAAAGAATCAGGGTGTGTGGGGAACATGCTGGGCATTCGGAATGACAGCGGCTGTTGAGAGTAATTATCTGACTCATCTGGCCAACAATGATGGCAAAGTTGACGGCTCATGGGGCAATGCAAGTAATCTTAATATGTCCGAGCTTCATATGGCATGGTTCGCAAAGAATCATCCGGATAAAACGAGGCGTACAGGACCTGAGCGCGGAACGACAGCACTTACTATAATCGACGGAGGATTTACAGGTTTCGGAATCGCGTATCTCGCAAGGCTTGACGGCCCGGCAACTTCTTCAATGCTTCCGTATCTTTCAGTTGAGGCTCTCAGCAATGATGCAGGATTTCCCGGAGACCTCTGGAGAAAACTTGAAGTACTTCCCACACCTGCAGATCTTAACAGCATAAGTCAGAAGAGATCAGGCAAAAAACTTGTTCCTGATCAGGCTAGTTATCCCGCAGATTTCTTTGACGAGAAGCTGCCCGGTCTGAGACTCACTGATGCTCTTTTCTCAACGCCGTGGCCTATAGTGGCAGGCATAAGAGATGAGTATATGGAAAACATCGGCATCAATGAACTGTTACAGCCAAATATGACATACACAAAGAGTCTCATTATGCAGCACGGAGCTTTAGCTATTGCGTATGTTGCCGGTAATGATGATGACACACTTAATACGGAGACAGGCGCATATTTCGATAAAACCGCTGAAGTAGGAAAAGCGAATCATGAAGTCGCTATAATCGGCTGGGATGACAATTATCCGCGTACGAATTTCATTGAGAGTGCAAGACCGTCATCAAACGGAGCATGGCTTGTGAAAAATTCATGGGGAACTAACTGGCCGATTGAGTCAGCAGATTTAAGCAGGAAGGCCGGACTTCATGACGGCGGATATTTCTGGATGTCCTATGAACAGCCCTTCATGGATGGAACAGCATTTATCGTTGAAGATAAGAATCCGTATCTCAACATCTACGAATATGATCCGCTAGGCTGGTGCTCATCTTACGGTGAAGCCAGCACAACAATGTGGGGAGCGAATGCATTCAAAGTGTTATCGCGCGGTGAGAGCCTCGAAAGTATTGCATTCTACACAACGGAGAATAACGCGAGTGTGAACTGGTACGTCTATTACGGCATAAAGGACAGACCAACGGACAGACCTTATCCGGCATCAGGAGCTTCTTTTGTGTCAGGCACAGCAACATTCCCGTATGCAGGCTATCACACTGTGAAACTTCCTTCACCTGTAGCACTGACAGCAGGCGAATATTTCACGGTTGTGATTGAGTTCAAAAACGAAGGCTATGTGTATCCTGTAGCAGTTGAGCATAAAATCGAAAGTTATTCAGATTTCGCTGTTGTTCATGACTATGAGAGCTGGATTTCAACTAACGGAAATGAATGGCGCGATGCTGTTGAACTTGAAGTTTATGACTTAAAGTCGAATGTTATGATGCACACTCCTATGAACGTATGCATTAAGGCCTTCACTGTGAACAGCACAAATAACAACGCTGTATATTCTGATGATGTAAAGACTGTTATTGAGATTCCAGTTGAAGAAGAACCCGAAATGCTCGTAGGCAATATCAAAGAGTCAAATCGCGGACTTCGTAATTTCCCGGTACAGACCGTTAATATTAACATCGCAGCGTCATATGATGAGAGTGTAGAAGTTCCGAAAACTGCAAGAGTTACTTTCTGGCTTCAGAACACAACAGAAGATAATGAATACGTTCTCTCATACACAAAGACTCCATTTACCGAATATCCGAAGGGACGCAATGAATTATCCAAATTTGAATATGATCCACTGTTTGATCCGAATTTTGAGCCTGATCTATTCTGGAAGGATACGTTCAGCAGAGCAGAATATCCTGTATACGGACCATTCTATGAGACACTCAGCGGTGATTTGAGAGTTACAGTTGACGCTAATAATCTCTCATACGTAAACGGCACTAAGGGCAAAATTCCTCTGGGATATTACACGTTCGTATATAACATTGAAGGTTTCGAGAAAGGTTATTTACAGAATGTGATTCTTTTGGGTACAAAGAGTGAAGATGTTGAACCAGAGCCCGAGCCTGAACCCGAGCCTGAACCGACACCGACACCTGCAAGTAAGCCCAGTTCATCAGGGGGCGGATGCAATGCATTCACGGGTATATTTGCACTTGCCGTACTTGCGTTAATTCCGTCAGTGCGCAGAAAAAGATATTAAGCCTTCTTAAAATACACGTAATATAAATTGCAAAGCTCTCTCTGAATTTATCAGGGAGGCTTTATTTTTTGCATCACGCATTATAATTACATGTGAGGTGATTTATTTATGAAACGTATATTATCAGCGTTAATTCTAATCATGGTCATGGCCATGTCAGCAGGTGCAGCAGGACGCGCTCCAGTGTTCACGTTCAAGATTGAGGACGGCGGATCATTAACAGGAGGCTTTGCTGTTTCCGAGAATGCTCTTCTGTTCGGAACAGAAACAGGCGGAATGTATGCACTCAACAAGCGCACAGGTTCGGTTCTCTGGACGTACAGAGGCACAAATTCAGTTACAGGTGCACCCGTAGTTGTCGGTGATAACGTGTTCTTTGCACAGGGAAACGGAACGGTTACATGCCTGAAAGTTTCAGACGGCTCAACAGTATGGGAGACAGTGCCGAATGAAGGCGAGAACTTGATGATTGATTCAGGTCTCACAGCTGGAAACGGAATGTTATTCTTTGCACGTTCGGACTATAAGCTCTATGCAGTCAGCCAGAAAGACGGCCGTACTTTATGGACATATTCAGGGTCATCACAGGGATTGAGAACAGCTCCGGCATATTCGGACGGAAAAGTATATCTCGGTGAGTATAACGGCATATTCAGCATAATAGACGCTAAGACCGGCAAACGAATCGGAGGAGGCGGTGCAGGCGGTGCAATTAATTCACCTGTTGTGAATAACGGAAACGTCTACTTCTCTTCATGGGACGGATCAGTTCAGGCAGTAAAGATTAACGGCATCGAACCATTATGGCACGCGAAAATCGGAGACCCCGTTACAACTTCACCAGTTACTGACGGAAATTTAATCGTTGTCGGAACAGGAAGAGGCATAGTCGCAGGTCTTAATGCCAAAGACGGAAGCATAATCTGGAACTTCAGCACTGAAGGCGGAGAAGTTGCTTCTGATCCTGTCATCGCAGGCGGAATCGTTTATGTTGCGGCAGGAGACGGCAGAGTATACGCAGTTGAT
>JAFPWQ010000250.1 GCA_017394925.1 Synergistaceae bacterium | reverse complement strand
CAGAAAGTTGAACATGGACTTGAAATATGTCCAAATTGCGGGAGTCGTGCACTGAGGAGAGACGGCGGATGTGAGTCATGTTTATCGTGCGGGTGGTCAGCGTGCCACAGTTCTTAAAAAAACTGAATCTAAAATCTGCAATAATATAGATACATATACTATATTAATCTCTTGACAAATTTGGCATAATTTAATCAATTTATTTTATTCAAGTCCTGTTATCAAGGAGGTGTAAAGTATGGTATATGTATCTTCTTTCGTGTATTGTGATAGGTTGCAGCAGATCACTACGCAAAATGGGATACAGCATCAAGTCATTGAGCCTTTGCAAAGTCTAAACCTTGTTTCTGTTCCGAGTAATTTTTCTTTTTCTATGTTATGCGGAATTTCGGATTTTGATACGGGGAAAAGACATAAGCTAAGAATTGAGTTTGTTGCTCCAGACAATAAGTCAACCGTTGTTGCTGCAGCTGATGTGCCGGTTGCTTCTGATGTGGAACAAAAAAAATTCAATGGTTTACAGGCCGCAGTAGAGATTAGGAATTTTATCTTTAGAATCGAAGGGATCTATGTTACAAAGATTTTCTTTGATGATATCTTAATCGGAGAATATAAAATACCTGTAATTACAGGAGGGCATCATGCTCAATGATAACAGCTTAAAGTGTGTATACTCTCATTTTAATTCGAGAAATACAGCTCCATTTGTCTTATGCTTATTTGTAAGTAGTGCTTCTTTAATGCAAGTGGACATTTCATGTGTTAAAGATATAGCGGAAATAGATTGCAAGCAAGAAGTTACGAATAACATTGAGAATTTGCAGCTTACTTTTGAGTCTGGTGAGTCTCGAAATGGAGATAGTTCTTGTGTGAATCTTGATTTACAATTCACTCAAGCTATGCAAATCAACTTGGATAAGCTGAAAGAAATAGCTTTATTTCAGGAAAACTGGAATGGATATGGTGCAAAACCACTTTCTGAGTCAGTCATAAAGCGTGCAGAAGATGTTATTAGAGGAGTATATATACAACCAAGATTATTCCCTACAGCTGATAACACTATTCAAATGGAATATGAAAAGCCGACCGGTGCTTATCTTGAGATTCAGATAACCAGTGATGACGCATATGAAATGTTTTTCATGCCCGATAAAGATTCTGAAGGAGAGGAGTCTTTTATTGAGGCCAAAGTTGAAAATGTCAATAAGGAGATAGAAAAATTTTATGCTTCCTGAACATTTCAATGATGATGAAAAATTATACAGAGCTGTCCTGCCGTTATCTTATTTTTGGGAAGAAGATGGTAATGGAGAATTGAGGCTTTCCAGTGCAGCACTAAGGGACAGTAATGGGTTATCTGTTGATCGTGGGTATTATAGATCTGACAGTGAAGTCAAAGATAGTATGCGACAGAGGCTAAAAGGACAGATAATATCCTTCGAAGTGCAAGACTGCAGAAGTGTTCAGGCACATGTATTGTATAAGCCTTCTTCTAACCGTTATCATTCGGAGGTACACGGAGGCGAAGATAAAGTGATACTGAGCAATTTTCAAAGGAAAAAACTTGCGGAAAAAGCAAAAGTATTAAAATAGATTCAGTGTAAAAAAAATAAAGTAAAATACTGTTTTCTTGTTGCCGACCTTAAACTGTGATGTGATACTAACGTTTATTATAACGTTAATCGTAATTCAGAAAATGCGCTAAAATATTATCATGAAAAATCGCGCAAAGAGGACACCTGAAAAAAAATCGGGTGTTCTTTTTTTATGCGTTAAGACAGGAGAGAAAGAAATGATATTAGGCGGCTGGAAATTAGATGAGATAAAGGGATGCAATTTGCCACAGAAGGTACAGAGTGCCTTTACTGCTGTAACGAGTGATATGACTGGTGCGGATTATGAGCCAATAGCGTATTTAGGAAGTCAGCAGGTGAACGGCATAAATTATCGAGTGTTATGCCTTCAGAAATTGATAGTCCCGAACGCAGAGAAGAAAATTGTGAAGATGATAATTCATGAAGAACTTGACGGAAGTGTGCGATTAGTCTCAGTGAGCGGGGTAGCCTTATAGTGGAAATCGAACGAATAGCTCCGTATGAACTGAGGCCGTATGAGGGCAATCCGCGAATACACAGCGATAAACAGATAGAGAAACTGAAAGCCAGTATAAATGAATATGGATTTGTGCTGCCTGTGCTGATAGATGCGAACAACGTAATCATAGCTGGACATGCGATAGTGCGGGCGAGTATAGAGCTGAAACTCTCAGAGATACCGTGTGTACGGGCGGGTCATTTAACGGAAGCCCAGATACATGCGTATATTCTGGCGGACAACAGACTTGCAGAGGATTCGGAATGGGACAAGCCCAAGTTGAAAGCCGAGATGTTAAGACTGCGTGATGAATACGGTCTTGAACTTGAGCATACAGGTTTTGAGAAGCGCGAGATCTTACGTTTGCGCATGGACATAGCGGAAGAGCCTAAAGACGAAGATGCATTGCCTGAACCCGTAAGCAATCCCGTAACGATACCGGGCGATATATGGCTGCTTGGAGAACACAGATTAATATGTGGAAGCAGTACGGACAAAGACACGGTGCAGAAGTTATTAGCCGGAACGAAGCCTCATTTAATGATAACTGATCCGCCTTACGGAGTGAATTATAAACCTGAATGGCGCAACGAGATGCTGGGAGGCGAATCAGCGCGGACGGGTCAAGTTCTGAATGATGATTGCGATGACTGGCGTGAAGCATGGAAGTTATTTCCCGGCGATGTGGCGTATGTGTGGCATGCGTCTCTTCATTGCCGGAATGTAGCGGACAGTCTTGAATCGTGCGGATTTATCATGCGCAATCAGATAATCTGGGTGAAGCCTAATTTTGCGTTATCGCGTGGTGATTATCACTGGCAGCATGAATGTTGCTGGTACGCAGTCCGTGAAGAAGGAGAATGTCCAGAAATAGCGAATTACTGCGAGGGCTATGATGCGTGTTTATATGCGGTGCGAAAGAATCAGAAAAGTCATTGGCAGGGCAGCCGTAGTGAGTCAACAGTGTGGCAAATTGGCTTTAATGAGGACACGAAGACCACGCACGGAACACAGAAGCCGGTAGAATGTATGCGCCGTCCGATGCTGAATAACTCAGAGCCTAACGAGATAATCTATGAACCATTCTGTGGTAGCGGAACGACGATAATAGCGGCTGAATCATGCAGGCGGATATGCTATGCGGTTGAGCTGAATCCTGAGTATGTCGACATGACGATAAAACGTTTTCAGGCTTACGCGAATCAGTCTGTGATACTTGAAGGGGACGGGCGGAGTTTTGACGAGATAGCCGGAATTCGGAGTGAGGTCAATGAATGATTCACGGAGTCAGGGATTATACCCGAAGGAAACGATTGCGAATTTGCTGAATGTCTCAGAGCGCAGGGTTGAACAGTTAGTACAGAAGAAGATAATTCCGAAAGCCGGAAGAGGCGTATTCGATTTAGGGCCGACAGTAACGGCATATATACGTTATCTTCAGGGATTATGTTCAGGAGCGATAAAGACAGGTGAACCGTCAGAACTGGACCGGCGATTGTTAGAAGCACGAGTGCTTGAACGTGAATCAAAAGCGCGTCAGGCAAAATACCGGGCTGATATGCTGGAGCAGGAAATATCTGACAGAAGATTACGGCGAGAGATGAAGAAAATCCCGCAAAAAGTATCAGAGAGATTAGAACATTGTTTTTGTGCAGGACTGCGTGAAGAGATGCACCGGGAATTAATCATGCGAGAAATCAGCGGAGTAATTGATGAAATACTAGAGAGCTGTGATAGTTCATGATTCAGAAAGTCAGCAGGACAGTCCAGCCGATACGGAGTCAGAGCGACCGTGATGCGCTGGATGAATATTTCATGCACAGGAACACCCGCGACCGTGTGATGTTTGCATTGGGAATATACACCGGCCGTAGAATTTCAGATTTAGTGAGCTTAAATGTCCGAGATGTAGCGTATATAGACAGACGCGGGAGACTATGCATAAATGAGCGATTGAAGATACGTGAGAAAAAGACGGGCAAATTAGCAGATCCATTGATACACCCGAAAGTAAGACGAATATTGAGCAAATATCTCAGGCTTAGGCGCAAGCAGTCAGAATCGCTTGGAGCATTGCTGAACGAGCCGTTATTGAAGTCGCGTAAGGTCAGACATGACGGTGAATATCGAATAACGCGGCGACATGCCTTAAGGGTATTGAGTATAGCGGCGGGACATTGCCGTTTGAATTATAAGATAGGGACGCATTCACTGAGAAAGACATTCGGGTACATTCAGCATCAGAACGGAACGAGCATAGAGTTAATCCAGAAGATATTAAATCACAGTTCACCAGAGATAACGCTAGCGTATATAGGGATAACGCGGGATGACATGGACGAGGCGATATTGAGCATGGACTGACGGCGTTTAGAAAAGACAAAACGCGGGGTAATTGCGAACGTGAGAAAAGCAGTTGCCGAGCATATTTTGCGCGTGAAAAGCGATGTCCCTGTTTGCTGTTTTAGGACATTGGGAAATTTTTGCGTTCAGGTGGGATAAAACCAGTGATAAAAGGTACTGGGAGCGATTTTTGCGTTGCGGTCAGCTCGCTGAGCCCAGATTTTTTCTAGCGACAGGAATTTTGAGCTGGCAGTGAATAGACCATTG
>JAFPWQ010000249.1 GCA_017394925.1 Synergistaceae bacterium | reverse complement strand
GTCTCCAAAAGGCGGAACGTTATACATTCCCAGTGTATTTTTGTCCTATGACGGCACGAGCTTAGACCTCAAGACCCCGTTATTGAGATCACTTGAGGCATTAGAGACAAGAGCGTTTAAGTTCCTCCGTCTGATTGGTCAGAGAGGTATACGCTACGTGAAAATGACCGCAGGAGCTGAACAGGAATATTTTTTGCTCGACAGACCGCGCGCACAGTTACGACCCGACATAAGGCATTGCGGACGTACATTAATCGGTGCACAGCCTGCAAAAGCTCAGAAGCTCGACCATCATTATATGGGTGCAATTCCGCCGCGTGTGTTGCGTTACATGGAAGATGTCGAACGTGATTTGTCGCGTCTGGGCGTGAGCGTTCTCGCACGTCATAATGAAGTCGCAAGATGTCAGTTTGAATTCGCTCATTTGTTCAGTGAGGCCAATATTGCCTGCGACCAGAACCAAATCTTAATGGAGACAATGAGAAAACTCGCACGTCAGCATGAACTGAGATTATTGTTCCATGAGAAGCCTTTTGCGAATATGAATGGATCAGGCAAGCACACAAATATTTCCCTCATGGACAGTGAAGGAAGAAATTTGCTTAAACCTTCACACTCTCACAGGCGCAATGTAATCTTTCTTGCGTTCATGTCTGCTGTCGTTCTTGGTCTCTCGAAATATCATTCACTTTTGCAGGCAAGTGTTGCAACCTACGGAAATTTCTTCAGGCTCGGAGGCCATGAAGCACCGCCAAGTATCATGAGCGCATATCTCGGTTCTGCACTCACTGACTTAATCCGAAGACTGAACGAATACGGAGATACAAGCCTTCCCGAAAAAGGTACGCTTGATTTAGGCCTCTCGAAATTACCCGACATTATTCCGTTCGATTCGGACAGAAACAGGACATCGCCGGTTGCGTTCACAGGAGACAAATTTGAATTCAGAGCTCCGGGTTCATCTCAGTCAATCGCACTGCCCGTTACTATGTTCGCAAGTTTATGGGCATACGGAATTGATGAGGTCATGCGAAGAACTGAAGAAGGAATTTCACGCGGTCTTGAACCAATTGATGCGGCTATTGACGCGGCTAGAACTGCTTTCAATGACGGAAAAAATATTTTGTTTGAAGGCGATGCGTACAGTCATGAATGGCACGAGGAAGCAAACAGACGAGGATTAATCGAAGCTGTGAGTATCCCTGACAGAATCGAATTGTTCCTTAAACCTGAGAATAAAGCACTGCTTGAAAGTCTCGGTGTGTATAAATCTCATGAACTCGAAAACTTGCGCGATATTCGCATGAATTCCTTTGCTACCGGCCTCGAAGTTGAAGCCGCTGTGCTTTATGACATGCTCTATGAAGGCGTGTTACCGGCACTGTCAAAGCAATTGACTCTTGAACGTAATTCCATGCTCTATTTCGATAATATTGACTTCGGCGATATGTCCCCGTGGCGCGATTACGTTACTGGTCTTGCAGGTGCGAAGAATGCATTGCTTCATGATGCAGGTGAACTTGACGCTTTAAGGTCGGGACTGTCCGATATGAACGCAAGAGAACGTTCTGATTCACTCGTGAATGACATTGTGCCATTGATGGAACGTATACGCTCAAAGTGTGATGCCGCTGAACTCGTTATCAGTGCGGATATTTGGCCTTATCCCATTTACAGAAATTTATTATCACTCAGTGCATAAAATTTTTCCCCCGTTGATTATTGCGGGGGATTTTTTTTATTTGAATCTCTTTCGGTGTTCCTCTTCGGGTAATTTAGGCTCAATCTCTCCGGCTTTAGTCAATGCCATCCTCGTCATCAAAGGCCCCGCTAACTCATAAATTAATACGCTGAATAATATTATATTCCGTATCATACTTCCCATCTCGGAACCTAAACTCTGAGCACTTACTACCATTCCTAACGCTACTCCAGCCTGAGGAAATAATGTTATTCCCAAATATTTTTTCACGTTTGAACTGCATTTCATGATTGTACTTGAGATTAACGCTCCGAAATATTTTCCCATGCACCTGACCAGTATATACACTATTCCAATCGTAAGAACTTCTGAATGCCTGAACACTGAAAGCTCTAATCTCGCTCCTGATAACACAAAGAACACTGCATATAACGGTGCACTCCAGCGTTCGGATCTGTGCATTATGTCCGCGCTGTATTCACTCAGGTTGCAAAATACAGTGCCTAAGGTCATACATACAAGCAATGCAGAAAATCCTATGCGTATACTTCCGATGTATAATTCCGTCGATGATAACGCTATCGTCATTAATACGAATGAAATCGTCATTGATAGTCTGTTCGTGTTCGAGAAAAATAATTTTTCCAGTAACGTTAATATTAATCCCATCACTGCACCAAGTATCAATGAACATATTATTTCCATTAATGGATTCACTATTACCGATGTCATGCTTAACACTCCGCCTAACATCGCCTGTGATATTCCGATTGAAACAGCAAATATAATTAATCCCGCCGCATCATCAAGGGCTACTATAGGCAATAATAAATCCGTTACAGGTCCTTTTGCCTTGAACTGCCGCACTACCATTAATGTCGCCGCAGGGGCAGTCGCTGATGCAATTGCTCCAAGTGTTATCG
>JAFPWQ010000248.1 GCA_017394925.1 Synergistaceae bacterium | reverse complement strand
AGACTACTGCAGTCTGCCATAATATATCTTTCACTCCGCAGAACTTAAGCATGAAGACATAAATCACAGGCAGAAGAATTAAACGTACGAACGTTAATTTGAATGTGTCGAACTCGAATGCATTACGTATATCAGATTCGCCGAGTGCAGCACCGATTAGCATCATTGAGAGCGGACCGGTCATGTCGCCGATGTTCTTTATTGCAGATGTGAGTACAGCAGGAAGTCTGAAGGGCATGAACATTAATGCTATTCCGATGAACACGACAACCAAACTGGGAGTCCTGAGAAGAATTAAGATTTTATCTTTGAGATTATTTCCTTCAACGAATAATGATAACCCGAAAGTCCAGATTAATATTCTCACGGGCAAGAGATAAAACGATGCATAAAATACACCTTCAGCTCCGAAGACTAACGCGACTATGGGCATACCTGCATTGCCTGCATTTGAAAACAGAGTCGAGAATTCAAGAACTGCACGGCGTGTTTTTGACTCTTTGCGCCAGATTATTTTTGCAATTATCCATGCGGTTATGAAGCATATAACCGAGATTATCATTATTTCTCCGGCCGCAATTAATTCATCAATGCCGGTCTCAATGTTAAACGAATTCAGAATCATACACGGAAGTGTTATATCAAGCAGAAGATTTATGAAACTTGAACGTCCTTCATGCTTAAATATTTTAGTTTTTGCAATAATTATGCCCGTCATCACGTATATAAACATTAAAGCCTGAGTGTTAAGCATTCTCTCAAAAATATTCACGCAAAGCACCTGCCCAATAAAAATTTTTCTGGATGGGGCAATTATAGCAATAAAAAAATCCTCCCGGTTTATGCAGTCAATGCCGGAAGGATTCTATTTGTGATTCAAGTTTAACCGCCTCTCTTTGATTCATGTCATGCTATTCATGATTAAGCCGCCGGAATTAAATTCTGAATCTGAAGTTCTTTCACTGCCGCTAAAACCGAGAGTACGCCGTTTTTATTCGGGTCTAATTCTTCGTCCTCACGCGATATAGATTCAATAATAGGAGTCCCTTGTGCAACTGTGGCTTTGAGTTCTGAGCTTTCACTTCCGGATTCATCTTCACGGTTGAGTTCGCTTCGTGCTTTTGCCGCAATCGCCGCCGCTTTAGCCGCAACCTGTCTGTCCTGTCCTGAAGGATCAGCCGGTGCATTTGCCGCCATTTGAACCTGCTGCATGTTACGCAGAGTCTCTTCGGGTGTAGCTCCCTGTCTGAGCTTAATGGGAACTTCTCCGCCGGTAATATAGCGTTTTCCGTCGGGGCCTTCGGTGTATGTGTAGCTTATTGCACCGCCGAATTCACCTGCCGCTGCCTTGTGTGCATGTTCATGAGCAATCACTTCACGCTGAATATTTTCAAGCTCACGTACCTGTGAATCTTTTTCGTCTTCTGATTTGTCTTTTTTCCTTGAGGCTTCGCGTTTTTCTGCTTCGGACCTGATGATATTCTCAGTGTCTTCGTTCTTCTGATCTTTCTTCTTCAGAGCCTCGTTAGCTTCCTGCTTCTTACTCTGCAAGTCTTCAGTCGCGATTCCTCCGCTCACTCGGTTAAGATCTTCTTCACTGCCCTTCATTGTTACTGACGCTCCTGTGATGTAACGCCTTCCGTCAGTGCCCATTGTGTAGTGATAGACCGTATGAACCTGTGCAGAATTTCCGAGCTTGGCCTTCAGTGCTTGTTCTTCTGCTAAAATCTCCTGCTCTTTTGCCTGTTTGGACTGGTCGACTTCCTTGACCTTATCGACATTCTGAACGCACGATATATTCTGTACGGGTTCAAGATACCCTGCCGATAGCATTGATGTTACCTGCATACTAATACACCTCCTTGTACGCACATTATACTAAATTTTTGTCATTAACTCCCACAATATTAACTCGAATCCCTGCCAGCCCTCAGAGTGATTCGTCTTCTCAAGCAATGATAATCTTGCTGCTTTGGCCATGAACTTTTTGATTGCGTCTGCTCCGAAATTATTTAGTGCTGCTCTTGCCTTCCTGACTGCATAGTCTTTTGCTCCTGTTGCTTTCAGTGCCTCGTCTGAATTCCTGAAACATGAGAGCATTAATGCAGGTCTCAGTCTGTTGGTTATGGCCGTGAGTGTGATTATCATGGGATTATCACGAAGATATTTTAACGATCGCGAGACATCATGAGGCTTATTATCACAAACACCGTCAAGAAAAATTAATTGAGCCCTTCCTCCTTCATCAAATGAAAGGCTCTGAACATCCGAAATATTTATATCCCGTCCATGCGAATACAACGCGAGTTTATGAATCTCTGAACGTAATTCTTCCTGTGAGGCTATGCTGTCGACTAGTAACTGTGCTGCATCTGGTGAAAGTTTAAATCCTTCGTCTTTTGCCAGAGTGATTAACCATGCTTTACGCTTCCACGGGGGGATTTGTGCTTCGGGTTTAATGAGCATGATTTGATTCGTTATCGTCTTCAGATTCTTTATGTCCGCATTGAACACGAGAATCATAATACAGTCTGCTTTATCATCTTCAAGCATATTCGCGAGTTCAACGGGAAATTCTTTGAGGTCTTCAGCCTCTTCAATCACAATCACTTCACGCTGTGCAAATAATCCGGGCGTAACTGCATTCTCAAAGAGCATTTGCCATGTTCCGAATTTCTGAGCTTCATATCTGGCTGTGAGAGGCCATCCCTTTTTTGCGAGTGAATTTAATATTTCGCTTAACTGTCTTCTTTGTGATTCTGAATTCTCGATTGCTATTATGTGGGGCATGATTATATTTCCTTTATGCGTATCAATCTTAAGGTTTCATATCTAATATCTCCATATATACGAATTTTCCGTTATTGTTTTTACCGTCATAAATATCACCTGTATTAGTTGTAGTATTCCATCCTCTGATAAGTCCTAAGGATTTTGCACGGCCTGCAAGTTTTTCCTTTATCCTTTTATCATCAGGGACACAATACCCCACGAACCATTTAGCCTGTTTAGGGTCATTTGTATTAGGCCATATAACGCCTCCATCTAAGATAGCGTAACTGCCTTTAGGTGTTTGGTCTCCCCATTTACTGTAACTGTTAATCTCAATAGAACTGCCATTATTTAAATATCTTGTTATTTCTGTAGGATCTTGCCTTGCTAATTCATAAACGCTCCCTCTGCTGATATTTCTGTTATCGCTTCCTCCGTACTTCCTTGTGTTATGATAGAGTACAGGATATGTTACAGTACAATCTTCGGGGTCTATATATTCAAGGTGATCCATATACCAGCCAAGTGCTGCCGTCTTGAGCTGGCGCATGTTAGCAATTACGTTATTGACCTTTGCACTTGTAACGGCTTCTGTAGAAGAGATCATCATCATAGCCGACAAAATTCCAATTACCACAATCACGATAAGCAGTTCGACAAGCGTAAAACCTCTGCGCATCCTCTTAGCTTTAAGATTATGCGCATTCACATCATAACAGATCATTCTGTAACTTCTCCTTTGTATTTAGCATTTAATGTTGTGTGGGACTTAGGCAATTATACACCGGTAACAAAAAATCTCCCGCCCGTTAAAGCAGGAGATTCAATCACAAGATAATTTTATTTCTTCACAACAATATTCACGAGCTTATCAGGAACAGTAATTACTTTCACAACCTCAAGACCCACAAGTCTGTCCTGAATCATTTTCTCTGACATTATGCTGTGTTCAAGTTCAGATTTATCCATTCCCGCAGGACGTTCAAACTTGCCGCGTACTTTTCCGTTAATCTGAGCAACAACCGTAACGCTGTCCTTCACAAGCGACTCTTCATCTGCACATGGCCATGCTTCAAGGCAAAGCATATTCTCATGTCCGAGCATCTGCCATAACTCTTCTGTGATATGCGGACAGAAAGGTGAAAGACAATTAAGCAATACATCAACGGCCTCACGCTTAACGTTCCATGCGTACGAATCAGAATCATTGAGCGAGTATATTGCGTTCACGAGTTCCATTAATCTGGCAATGGCTGTGTTGAATTGCTTCTCATCGTAAATGTCATGCGTAACATCCCTAATCGTAGTATGTATTCTGCGCTTTAAATCCCGAAGTTTTGAGTCTTTAGTCGCATTCATCGGAATGATTTTATCTCCGTGTGCTTTGAGAACTTCTGCGTTATCTTCAACGTAACGCCACACACGATTCAGGAATCTATGTGCACCCTCAACGTTTCTGTCAGACCATTCGAGATCGTTATTCGGCGGAGCAGCAAACAGAATGAACAACCTGATTGTATCCGCGCCGTATTTCTTCACCATTTCTGTTGGGTCTACGGTATTTCCGAGTGATTTCGACATTTTAGCTCCGTCCTTGATGACCATTCCCTGAGTGAGTAAACGCGTAAAAGGCTCTCTTGATTTCGTGAGTCCAATATCAGTGAGGAACTTTGCGAAGAATCTTGCGTATATCAGGTGCAAACATGCGTGTTCGATTCCGCCTATATACTGGTCAACAGGCATCCAGTAATCGACATCGGACTTATTGAACGGTGCTTTGTCGTAACCAGGTGAACAATAACGGTCAAAGTACCATGACGAACAGAAGAACGTATCCATAGTATCGGCTTCACGTCTTGCCGGGCCTCCGCAATGAGGGCATGTAGTATTCAGGAATTCGGGAAGGTCAAGCAGGGGTGAATGTCCGACCTCTTTGACTTCAACGTCTTCGGGTAATCTGACGGGCAATTGCTCTTCGGGAACTGGAACTACTCCGCACTTGTCGCAATACACAAACGGAATCGGTGTACCCCAGTATCGTTGACGTGAGATTAACCAGTCGCGTAACTTGAAATTCACTTCACGCTTGCAGATATGTTCTTTCTCGCCCCAGTCAATCATGGCCTTAATTGCGTCTTGTGTCTTCATTCCGTTGAACTGTTCAGAGTTGCACACTATGCCGTCTTCCTCGAATGCATGAGTCATAGTCGCACCGTCTAATATACTTCCGTCTGAAGGGCTAATCACGGGGATAACTGGAATTTTATATTTACGACAAAAATCAAAGTCTCTCTGATCGTGTGCAGGTACACCCATGATTGCGCCTGTTCCGTAGTCGATGAGAATATAATTCGCTATCCAGATTGGAATCTTCTTGCCCGTTACGGGGTGAATGCCATAGAACGGAGTCTTGAAGCCGAGTTTTTCCGCGCCTGCATCAGAACGTTCAATTGAAGACTGCGAACCCACAAGATTAACGAAGTCCGAAAGTTTTTGTGCATCTTCAGGTGTCATTGCGGCCTTCATGCGTTTCACGAGTTCATGTTCAGGGGCTAATGCTATGAATGTGATTCCGAATACCGTATCGAATCTTGTCGTGAATGCTTCAAGCTCATAATTCAGTTCTGGAATCTTGAATGATAATCTTGCACCTTCAGAACGTCCGATCCAGTTAGTCTGCATTATGCGTACACGTTTGGGCCAGCCGTCTAATTCTTTCTCTATATCATCAAGTAATTCCTGCGCATAGTCCGTTATCTTTATGAACCACTGCTTGAGATTCTTTTTCGTTACGGGAGTTCCGCACCTCCAGCAGCCGCCTTCTACAACTTGTTCATTCGCTAATACTGTTCCGCATGTACTGCACCAGTTCACCGGAGCTTCCTTCTGATAGACTATCCCCTTCTTGTACATCTGAAGGAATATCCATTGATTCCATCTGTAATATTCGGGCAGACATGTTATTGCTTCGCGTCTCCAGTCGTAACTGTAACCCATGCGCTTTAACTGTTCGGTCATGTATGCAATGTTCGAGAGTGTCCAGTCATGCGGACGGGTCTTGAATTTTATTGCGGCATTCTCTGCGGGCATTCCGAATGAATCAAATCCGATTGTGTATAATACATTCTTTCCTGTCTTGCGTAAAAATCTTGCGAGGACATCTCCGATTGAATAGTTACGTATATGTCCCATGTGCAAAGCTCCCGAAGGATATGGGAACATTTCAAGACAGAAAAATTTTTCCTTTGAAGAGTCCGTATGTGATTCAAAGCAGTGTGAAGAGTTCCAGCGTGATTGCCATTGGGATTCTATTTCAGCAAAGTTATATGGCATTAATATATTTGAACCTCCTTTAATGTTTCACGAAATTATACAACAGCCGTAAAATAATCTGTGATATAATCTCAAAAAATCAGCAGAAAGGACTTGACAAAATCAAAATGCCTCCCATAATTGACTCAGGACTCAGGACTCAGGACTCAGGACAGATTCTTTTTGTCCATTAATCAAAGCCTCAATTAAAAGATTACTCTATCCATTACGAGCCTTTAAGGACTCTCTCAGATATGCACTAAATACCAGGTGCAGTTACAAGTTTCAAGACAGACGAAAAAATGCGGACACTCTGATAGTTATTCTCGCTGGCTATAAGCCATTCCTTTGGAATGATGTATTTGAGCGTATAAAACGTTTTGCACCTTCGGAAGCTGACATTTGCATTGTCTCGTCAGGCAAATATGACGAACGTTTGATAGATATTGCCGCAAGAAACGGATGGTCATATCTTAGCACAAAACGTAACTGTGTGGCACTTGCGCAGAACGTAGCAATAAATCTTCACACTGAAGCAGAATTCATATATAAGATCGATGAAGATATATTTGTTACTGAACATTGCTTTGATATCCTGATGAAGACGTATGAACGAGTAAAATCTGACGGACTTTATGAAGCTGGATTCGTTGCTCCCCTTATACCTTTAAATGCATATGCACATGTCAGAGTTCTTGATAAACTTGGGCTTATTGACGTTTATGAGAAGAAATTTGAAAGAGCGAAATATTGCAGTGGGCGTAACAGAATGATAGAAGCCAGTCCTGAAGTTGCGAAATTTTTCTGGGGTGAAGGTGATAATGTTCCTACAATTGATGAGATGTCAGAGAGATTTCATGCTGACGAATTTGAATACCGTGCATGTCCAATAAGATTCAGCATAGGATTTATATTATTTACGCGTGAAATATGGAATTTAATGGGGATGTGGCGTGTTCCTCTCAGGGGGACAGGGATGGGAAACGATGAAATTCAAATATGCTGTCTTGCCATGAGTAAATCGAAAGCTGTTATAGTTTCAGAAAATGCTGTAGCCGGTCATCTTTCGTTTGGTCTTCAGAATGAAGTCATGAAAGACTATTATCTTTCGCACAGAGATATATTCGGGCTCAGGTAATTCTCAGATAATTATCTACCTGCCTCAATCTCGCCGAGCTTCTCCTCAAATCCGTAGATAGTCGGGTCAATACTTTCTACGGTCTTGTTCAGTTCATCCATTAATCTGAATCGTCTGGTCTTAGGCAATTGATTCGCAAAACGTTTTATCTTTAACAATGCCTGCAAATAATT
>JAFPWQ010000247.1 GCA_017394925.1 Synergistaceae bacterium | reverse complement strand
TTTCATTGACGGCAAGATCCCTCTCGTTTACATTCAGACAGTTACAACGGCAGAAGGTGAAGACGTAACATTAAGGGGAATATATATCGGGCAGTCAAGGAAGCCTTTCGAGAATGCCGCAGAATTATCACAGAAACTCAATATCATTCATCTGGACAGACGCGCAAAGAAAGTTGTAACGTATCTTGAGCCTACGGAACTCAAAACTACATGGGTCGGCAACAAGGGCGTTTACCGTACGCGAATGATTGTCGATGACGGCGGAGAGCTTATAGTTCTTGGGCCTGGAATACGCGCATTCGGTGAGAATGACGAGATGGACATGATGACACGCAAATACGGCTACAAGGGTACACCTTACGTTCTGGATTTATACCGCAAGGGAGCATTTGAAGGAAGATTAATGAGTGCCGCACATTTAATGCAGGGTTCAAGCGAAGGAAGATTCACGATAACTTACGCAACTAAACCCGAATTGATGAGCCGTGAAGAGATTGAAAGCGTTGGCTATAACTGGGCAGATTATGACGAAATCACGAAACGTTATGACCCGTTCAGACTCAAAGAAGGCTGGAATGTTCTTGATGACGGTGAAGAGATTTATTTTGTGGGCAAGCCTGCAATAGGTCTCTGGAAGTATGACGGATAAATTTCGCGGGAGGCTCTTACGTCTCCCGTTTATGTTTATATTCTTACCTTTATGCTAGTGTATTCATAGCATAGCATTACGAACGAAGCAATTAAAACGCTCAGAAGCATTTAATGATTCCCGTCTGCAATCTATATTCTTCCGGCACTGTATGACATATCCATAGCAGCTCTCAGTTATTCCCGTTATGCGTGTATATTAATAACGAATGAATGCGCATAAGCCTTCGATTATTCCCGTTCATGTTTATATTCTTCCAGCACCGTCTGACGTATCAACAGTGTAGAAGCTGGCAGTCCTTCCGGTTAAGCGTGTGTATTCAGCTCCTACGTTCTGAATGAATGAATCTATTGCGTCATTCTTCACGATACTCACAGTACAGCCGCCAAAGCCGCCTCCTGTCATACGTGAACCCAAAACACCGGGCGTATTCCATTCGAGATTAACGAGCGTATCAATTTCAGGTACAGTAACTTCATAATCATCACGCAAAGACACATGCGAATCATTCATGAGTTTTCCGAACGTAATCAAATCTCCGGCTCTTAATGCATCTGCTGCCTTCAATGCTCTTGCGTTCTCATACACTGCATGACGTGCACGCTTTAACGTTACGGGGTCATGAATTGCACCTGATACCTTCATGAATTCATCGGGACTTAAATCACACAGGCAGGATATATCTTTCACTTTGCGAATATCATTCAGGGCTGACTCGCACTGTTCGCGGCGCAAATTATATTCTGAGCCTACGAGTGAATGAGGCACATTTGAATTCGTGATGATGATTCGCGAGTCTCCGAGTTCAAGAGGAATATGTGAGTAATCGAGCGTTGAACAGTTGAGTAAGACCGCATGATTCTTTCTGGCCATGCTTACGGCGAACTGATCCATTATGCCGCAGTGCATTCCAACAAAATTATTTTCGGCCTCCTGAGAATATAACGCCGCTTTTACCCCGTCAATGTTGAGTGCAAGAAGCTCGCTGAAGATTTTTGCCGTGAGTACTTCAATTGCCGCCGATGATGAAAGTCCAGCTCCGTCAGGCAAATTTCCCGAATATAAAATATCGATTCCCGAATCAAAGTTATAGCCGTGCTTTTTGAGTGTGCTGACGATTCCCAAAGGATAATTCACCCATGAACGCGAACCAGTTAATTTTTCATGAACGTCATCGAATGCAATCTCAAATGCTGAATCAGATTCAGAATCAAAATTCATTGAGTACATGCGTAATGTGTTGCCGGGTCTTTTTGCCGCGAGCGCGTATATCCCGAATGTTATTGCGCACGGAAAGACATAACCGCCTTCGTGATCTGTGTGTTCACCGATGAGATTAACACGTCCGGGCGAAAAGAATTTTTCAGCTTCGCATTCACTGCCGAAAACTTTTGCATATACTTCTTCCATTTCTGAAAAAATTCCGAGCATTCTTCCGACTTCCTCATGACTATACGTTACAGGGTCTTCTTCGTATTCTTTCCAGGCTGCATCAGCCGCACGTGAATCAGCGACATCTTCAAGCAGAAATCTCTTCGCCATATCCGCAAGTGATGTTTCGCCGAAATCACGCATATAATCTTCAACAAATTTTGTCTCTTCGTCATTGAGTTCAAACGTGCAGATCATAATTCAATCTCCTTCCTGAAAAATAAAAATTCCCTCCGCCTAATTATGACAGAGGGCAAAATATTTTCACATGCAGGGATTTATTTATTTCCTGCGGTATTTCGTTAAGTCAATCGCAACTGCCACAGCTATAATTACGCCCTTGATTACCTGCTGCCACATTGGAGACACGTTAATGAACTGCAGACCGTACTGAATGATTGTGAAAATCAAAACACCCATAACGATTCCGCCGACCTTACCGATTCCTCCTGACAGTGATACGCCGCCGACAACACAAGCCGCAATAGCGTCAAGCTCGTAACCATTGCCGTAATTGTTCGTTGCTCCTGCTGTACGTGCTGCCTCAAGTACGCCTGCAATGCCGTATAAGCATGACGCAAGGATGAATATTCCCATGATGTTACGGAACACGTTAATACCTGCAACTACTGCCGCCTCACGATTTCCGCCGATTGCATAAACGTTCTTGCCGAAGACTGTCTTATTCAGAATGAACCAGATGATTATGCATATCACAACCGCAATGGGAATCAATATGCTTATGCCGGGAAAATCTCTTCCCATTGAGAATAATCTCATCTGTCCTAACTGCGCAAAGTCTGGTCTGATTCCTCCGATAGGCTGTGAGTTATTCGGAGGCATATCGAAGTAGAGCGAACATGCGCCGTAAATGATGACCTGAACAGCAAGAGTTGCTATGAACGGGTGCATGTCATATTTCGCAACTAAGAATCCGTTTAACGCTCCGAAGATCATACATGCGATTATTGCGATTACTATCGGCATCCATAACTGTACCTGCGGTAAGTCCGGGAAGAATCTGTTTGCATATGTCGCTGTCTGTAACATTGAGGCTGATATGACTGCGGCAAGTCCAACCATACGGCCCGCTGAAAGGTCCGTACCTGCAATCAGTAACGTGAAGCATATACCCAGTGCCATGATTAATTTTGTCGATGACTGCGTGAGAATATCAAGTGCGACTCGTATCTGCATGAATCTGGGCTGAAGTATGCAAATCACGACAACGAGAACTAACATTGCGAGAAGAATTGCATTGTTCGTGAGGAATTCACCGAATGCCTTCCCGGAAAGCTCTAGCACATCGTCAGGTTTCCCTTTCGACATGAATCCGCTGAGTGTTGAGCAAAGTCCAATGATGATTAAGAAAATGGGAAGGTCATAAATTCTCCTTAAGCCCATTGGTGATTTCAGGAAATAAAGCGCAATGCCGAGAACGAGAATAATTAATCCCGACACCGTGAATAATTTTGAGCGTGAACGTGTATTTTCTGCCATGATTGAATTTCTCCTTTATGCTGCTGTGTTGTCTTTACGCCCTGCAAACTGTGTTGCAAGTGCCATAATCTTTTCCTGCGTGTATTCGCCTTTGTTCAGGAATCCCGTTACTCTTCCTTCGCACATTACCATGATCCTGTCCGACATTCCCATAAGCTCTGGCATCTCTGACGAAATCATAATTATGCTCTTGCCCTGTGCAATCTGTTCAAGCATGATGTTATAGATCTCATACTTTGCGCCTACGTCAATGCCTCGTGTGGGCTCATCGAGAATGAGAATGTCCGAGTTCGTGAGTAACCAGCGTGCGATTAAAACCTTCTGCTGATTTCCGCCCGAAAGATTCTGAATCAATGTCGCAAGTGAAGGTGTCTTTACGTTGAGCTTCTTGCATTCTTTATCCGCGTCTGCAAGTCTCTTAGTGTCATTCAGAATTCCAAGATGTGCATAATTTCTCTGATTCGCAATGACTGTATTCTCAAGTATGGGAAGAATTCCGAATATACCTGTAGCTCTGCGTTCCTCAGTGAGCAATGCAAGACCTTTTGACTTCGCGAATCCCGGAGACTTTGACGCATATCTCGCACCGTTCAATAATATCTCACCTGATGCTATGCTTCTGAGTCCGAATAACGCCTCAACAAATTCCGTTCTCTGAGCACCAACAAGACCGCCGATTCCGAGTATTTCCTGCTTGTGAAGTTCAAAGCTGACATCCTGAAATGATTTCTTCAATGGTGAGCATACATGTTCAACCTTAAGCACAACATCATTGCTTGGTTTGCCTTCACGCGGCGGGAACTGATTCGTCATTTCTCTTCCGACCATCTGACGAATGATAAAGTCCATCGTAAGAAGCTCGCCTGTGTCTTTGTTCTTCACCGGCCATGTTCCTACATATGTTCCGTCTCTCATTATCGTTACTTCATCTGAGATTTCTAGAATCTCTTTCATCTTGTGCGATATGTATATGAACGCAACGCCCTGTGAACGTAACCTGTTTATTATCTTGAATAAGTGATCTACTTCCCTGTCAGATAATGATGATGTAGGCTCATCGAGAATTATTATCTTTGCTTTCATGTCTACAGCACGTGCAATTTCCATCATCTGAAGAATTGCCGCTGACTGTTCACCTGCGAGTGCTAAAGGATCAACATCAATCTCTAACTCATCAAGCAATGCCTTCGTCTTGTCGTACATTGCTTTATGGTCGACCACGCCCAGATGACCCGGAAATCTTCCGAGATAAATATTTTCCATAACAGAACGGAATCTTATCGGGTGCAATTCCTGATGTACCATTGCGATGCCTTTATCCATTGCCTGACGTGCAGAATGAATTTCAGCCTTCTTGCCTTCAAGATAAATTTCTCCGCCGTCAGGATTGTATATCCCGAATAAGCATTTCATCAGCGTGGATTTTCCTGCTCCGTTTTCACCCATGAGAGCGTGTACTGTTCCTGCCCTCACGTTAAGCTGAACGTTATCGAGTGCCTTTACGCCGGGAAATGTCTTCGTGATGTTCTTCATTTCGAGCAAATATTCACTCACTGCTTCTCACCTCTCGTTACTTTCTGGTAGGGTACCCAGATATATTTATTGTCTGTAATCTCATATCCGACTGTCGACTCGTTAATCTCTTTTCCTGACGCAAGAGCAACCGCTAATTTCACTGCCGCCGTTCCCTGATGATCCGCGTCATTCAGAACTGTACCAAGCATTTCGCCTTTGTTCATTGCATCAAGTGCAGACGCGTTAGCATCAACTCCCACAACAGGAACGTACATACTTGCGTCTCCCTTGTTGTAGTCAACTATCTTTAACGCCTCAACTGCACCTAAAGCCATTTCATCGTTATTCGCGATTACTGCCTCGATATTTTCAGGGCCGATTGACATCACGAATCCGTTCATGATTTTCATGGCCTCAAGTTTGTCCCAGTTTGCTATTGCGCTTGCAAGTTCAACTGGTTCAATGCCTGCATTACGAATCGCCTCAACTGAATATTTTGTGCGTAATATCATATCCTGATGTCCGTTCTGACCTTTTAACATGATGAACTGTAATTTACCGTCATGATTCTTGTCGGCTTCAGGGTGTGATTTGAAGTATTCAGCAAT
>JAFPWQ010000246.1 GCA_017394925.1 Synergistaceae bacterium | reverse complement strand
TGTTCTCAGTGTACGATGTCGTTCCCACTGAACCGAATACTCCCGATAACGCACAGCATAATCCTTCTGCACCGATTCCCCTGCTGATTGTATCTGAATCGGGGTCATCAATTCCAGACGCATAAGAGACTGAATGATAATCGCCGATCGATTCAATCATTGTCGCAAAGAATCCTGCAAGCAATGCCGCAAATGCCATTAAGCTGAACTTAGGCATTCCCCAAGGGATTATCACGTTCTTGAAGTCGCGTATCCATTTTGCTTCCGTTACTTTCGTGAGATCTATATATGCAGGGTGTGAAGGTGCAAATGTTCCGTTCATTGAAAGTCCGAGACATACAAGATACGTAATGATAATCGCAAGAAGAATCGCAAATATGTTTATGTATTTGTTCTTTAACACTAAGCTGAAGAGGAAGATTAACAGAACTACAGCGAGTGATGCAGGCCAGTAATTTGCCGCGTTACCCTGTACTGCTGTCCCTGCAAGCGAGAAGCCTATTGCCATTATGACCGGGCCGATTACGACAGGCGTTATGACTCTGCGAATCACTCCGACTATCCTGCTGTAACCTATGAACGAAAGAATTAAACCTCCGGCAATTAATCCTCCTCCCATGTACTGCATGACTGTCTCAGGTCCTGAGGCTTTGTAGAGTGCTATGACCGTCATCACTGAAGGGATAAAAGAAAAGCTCGATCCCTGTACTATTGGTAGTCCTGAACCGAGCTTTTTGCTTGTCTGTATTAATGTCGCTACTCCCATTCCGAAATAAACGCAAGAGATTAACGATGCTATTTGCAGTGCGTCCATCCCCATCGCCGGACCGAATATGAGAGGGACTAACGTGGTCGAACCGAAGAGGGTTAGAACGTGCTGTGCTCCTGAGAGAAGCATTATCAAAAACGGGGGCCTGTCGTTTACGCCATAAACCATTTGTCTGGCCATGTGGTTAAAACCTCCTGAATGTTTAGATTTTTTTCTAAACGCGGAATTCTAAAGGCATAAATTTTTTTTGTCAAGTTTTAATTCGCAATTTGTGTATAATATTCTAAATTAAATTTTTAGCGAGGTGTATATTCTCATGATCTGGAAACACCGTTTTAATTTTTTCTTTTCAATTGCGCTTTCATTTTCACTTTTGCTTTTTGTTCTTTCAGGAGCATCATTTGCCGAAGGACTCAAAATTGCAATTGTAACTTCTCCGAATGATGTTCATGACGGCGGCTTCAATGAATCGAATTACAACGGAGCAATGTCATTCGTGAAAGATAATCCGGATTCTGCATTAACGGTTATTCAGGAAACAACCGGAGATCCTGCTGAATGCGTGAAAGTCGTCAGTGAGGTTGCAGCGGATTATGACGTTATCATATGCGTAGGCTTTCAGTTCGCGGGAATATCCGAACCTGCAGAAGATAACCCTGATGTGAAATTCATTCTCGTTGATACATGGCCGTCTGACGAGAACGGAAACACTGTCAGCGTGGGAAACATTAACGCAATGACCTACAGAGAAGAAGAAGGCGGATTTTTTGCAGGTGTAGCGGCGGCACTCTCAACAAAAACAAATAAAGTTGCAGTCGTAAACGGAATCGCATTCCCCACGAACGTGAATTATCAGTACGGCTTCATGTCAGGAGTGAATTACGCGAATAAGCACTACGGAACGAAGGCACAAATCGTAGAGCTTGCATCGTATTCAGGGACGGACATAAACGGTCAGAATGTCGGAGGGAATATTCATTGACCAGGCAAACGGAAAAATCGTAGGTCAGGCATTAATCCGTGAGGGCTGTGATGTAATTTTCGTTGCGGCAGGCGGTGCAGGCATGGGAGTTTTCACAGCGGCAAAAGAAGCAAAGAATGTATTCATCATTGGCTGTGATGCTGACCAGTACAATGACGGCATAAACGGAGACTCAAATGTTATTCTCACGAGCTCGCTTAAGGTTATGGACATGAACGACAAGAGAGTACTCGGTGAGATTAAAGCAGGAAATTTCAAGGGCGGGAACTTTTTGCTCGGAGCAGATACGAATTCAATCAGCTACGTTAAGACTCCCGGACGTAATCAGATGAGCGAAGAGACGATAGCAAAACTTGACGCTGTATTTGAACTCGTGAAGGCCGGTAAGATTATACCTGCGTCATCACATAGCGGAACTAAACCCGATAATTTTGCTGGACTGGATGCAGAATAAATGAGTGAACCTATTGTAGAGTTCAGGCATATCACGAAGAAATTTCCCGGCATCACTGCAAACGATGATGTATCTCTCACAATCAATAAGGGAGAAATATTTGCGGTACTCGGTGAGAACGGTGCAGGGAAGTCCACGCTCGTGAGTATGCTTTTCGGAATGTATGAGCCTGACGGAGGAGAGATTTTTGTTCGCGGCAAAAAAGAACGAATCTATTCTCCCCGTTATGCTTCGAGTTTAAGTATCGGAATGGTACATCAGCATTTCAGGCTTGTATCAAATTACACGGTTGCAGAAAATATTATTCTTGGTCTTGAGCCTGAGAAAAAAATTTTTGGCTTCATTCCCTGCGTTGACATTCAGAAAGCTAATCATGACATCGCAGAATTATCCGAACGTTACGGACTCAAGATTAACCCTGAAGATGTGATTGAGAATCTCAATGTTGCGTCATGTCAGCGCGTAGAGATTCTGAAGATGCTTTACCGTGAGGCAGAGATATTAATCTTTGATGAGCCGACAGCAGT
>JAFPWQ010000245.1 GCA_017394925.1 Synergistaceae bacterium | reverse complement strand
GATGTGATTTCACGCCCTGAAGATTTTTCGCAAAGCATTCCGTGTACATCATCATGCCGATAATGTCATTGCCTGCATACCATTCGGGGTCGCTGATTCTTGCGTCATCGAGTTCACGAAGCAATTCATTTCTTGAGAGCCATGACTTTTTGAGCATCGAACAAAAATAATCGAATGCCTGCTTATCACTGCCGTAAAGCTCATAGTACAGCCATTTGAGTTCGTCATAATGTTTCGCTAATCTCTGTTCAAATTCATTCATGATGAATCGAAACCTCCTGTGTAAAGTAAATTTTGCGCGGGGAAAATATTATTGCATTAAGTATAGCAAAACATGAGCGTTATTTTTAGCCTGCCGCGACAGGACGAGTCCAGAGTATCATATCAACAATGGGCTCTCCCTTGTCATTTATGCTGAACTGAAAGAATATCTCTTCTTCTGTTGCCTCATTTCTGTATGTCCAGCCTTCCGGGCCGTCAACGGGTTCATCATCATTCGTATTGTTTATTGCATCAAGGAAGTCCTTCAAATAATCTTCCGGCATTCCGAGCTGCAATAATTTCTTCATGCTGTCTCCAACCTGAACACCTGCAAGAGCATAGCCGCGTTTATTGATTTCAACCTGCTGTATAGTTTTTTCGTCATCATAACGCAGAGTGAAACCTGAATAAACGAGATTCCCGAATTCGTCCTTTCTGCCTTCTCCGAAAAGTGCGCGTGCCTTAACAGGATAAATTCCGAAAGTGAGCCTGACATCAATAAAATCTTTTCCCGTTGGAATGACTTTTCCGTAATCGCCGTAATACCAGCCGCAATTAGCATACCTTGCGATAATATATGCAGTGCCTTTTTCTGTCGGGAGATCTATCTCGTACCATTTCTGACCGTCAAGATAAATCTCACCGAGAATCACGAATTGCGTCCCGGTGTCAGCGCGTCCGATAATTTTTCCGTCAGTGCCGGGGTCTTCGCGAAGTCTCACATTGTCTCCTGTACAGACTCCGAGTTCAGGATATTCTGCTCCGAACGCAGGAACGCATGAAAGTATCACCAGTAATAACAGAACAAAAAAACGTTTCATGAAGTTATTCCTCCTTATGATTTGTAGCATGAACAGCGACATGATAACATAGTTAAAATTTCATTTAATTTCTCAGGAGATGATTCACATGAAGAAAAAATTATTTGCTTTCGTAATTTTTATTTTTATGATTCAGAGTGTTTCAGCGGAAGCCCGTCTGCCGGATACATATGCAGAATTTTATGCGCGTTATCAGACAGAAGGAAGGACATATTACGGAGCATTGAAAATGTATTTTGAGGCGGTGTTCGTGTATATGAATAATTCAATGCGTGAAGAGGGAGAAAAGATGCTGAGATATTCTCTGCATTCACAGAGTCCGATAGAACGTTCGCCTTCATACTCAACATTTTCTGAGCGTCTGAAGGATCCAGCATATCATCATATCTTCAGGAGTTTTGCCGCAGGAAGTTCCCCCAGAAATAATTATGCAATGAATCCGGATGATTTTGAGCTTGTTTTTGCCGGTCAGCCTCAATGGGAGAGAGATTATCTTAAAGTTCCGTTAATCAGTTCGGGAGCAGACAGTCCGCGAATGGTATGGATGAAGGAATTTGAAAACGGTTTATGGTTCGTAACCAATAATGCGTCAACGTATGTAGGAATTAAGCCTGCAAGATGAAAAATGCAAACAAAAATCCCCTGCCCGGTAAATAAGACAGGGGAAAAAAATTTATGCGAATTATTTGCGAATTAAAAATTATTTTTATCTCTTAAGATTCACAACTTCTTCAAGAATCTGATCGCTCACAGTAACGACTCGTGTATTAGCCTGGAAACCTCTCTGCGCAATGATTAAGTGCGTGAACTCTTCAGTTAAATCGACATTGGACATCTCAAGATACTGCGACATGATAGAACCTTTTCCGTTGGTCGTAGCACCGTCAATATTAGCGTTGCCTGAGTTCACTGTTGCCTTGAACATTGTATTGCCGACTTTTTCGAGTCCCTGTTCATTTGCGAACGTGGCAAGAGCAACACGGTATAACGGGATATTCACGCCGTTGTCATAAGAGCCTGTGATAACGCCGTCCTGAGCAACGGAATAATTCTTGAGGACTCCCATTGTGTAGCCGTTCTGATAAACTGGTTTTGTTGTCGTCTCTGATGCAAATTGAGTTACGCCGTCTAATGCGCTTCCGCCTGAACCAACACCGCCGCCGAAATTAAGAGTTACCGTGCTGTTGGGCTGACCGTTAAGACTGAAAGGAATCGAAATTTCAACTTCTGCATTCGGGTATCTTTCGTTGCCGTCTCCGCGTCTCTGGTTGTTATTGTCGCCTGTTACAACGTTGCTGATTCTGCCGGAACCGTCAAATTCAATTTCGCCAGAGCTTGGTGTCGGAATGATATTCACAAGCTGATCTTCTCCAGAGTCATCCTGTTCAACTAAGAATGCCTCCCAACGCCAGCGATTCTCCGTGAGCTTCTTGAATGCAACTTCGAGTGTATGAGTCTTTCCGTTATCGTCATAGATCGTGCATTTAGTCGTGTGATAGCCGCCCTGATATGTTGTGCCTTGTGTTGTCCATACGCCTGCATTATCGAGTGCGCCGGGGCTGTCGAGATTCTGAGCCTGCTTGAATGTGAGTGTGTCTGACTTGCTGCTTGTCGCGCTTGATGAGCCTACTGCAATCTGGAAGTTCGGACCTGCTGCTGTTCCGTCCGGCAAAGCTCCGTCAACGATTCGATAGCCTAAAGGAGCATTATCGTTCACTGAATCTGCCCATTCAACAGAGTCAAATGTTCCGTCAGGATTGAAATACACAGTTGCTTCGAGTTTATGCATCCTTTCGGGTACACCCGGTACTGTTCCGTTGCTGATTGTCGCTGCTGTTCCTTCAGCAGTGAGTTCAGCGGCATCTGCATTGCTGTAGCCATAATACCAGAGCGTCATTTTCGAGGCTGTCCTGGCCATGTCCGAACTCGTGTTGTCGCCTACAGTGATACTTTCATCGAATTCTGCAATGAAATCATACGAGACATTCACAGCTTCACCTTCTGCTACTGTTGCTGTTGCTATTGTCGGTGCACCTGAGAGCCTGAAACTCGTATAGTTCATGCTGTCCTTCACATTGTACGTAAAAACTGTATTGCTTGCCTCGACCCGCTCTATTCCGAGAGTTTCTGCATTCTGTAAATCTGCAAGAAGTCCTGCCGTTGTCGCTGGTATCTCATTATTGTTTTCATCAAGAAGTGAAATACTGCGTAACTTCATTGTGCCTGTATCATCGTCATATTTGGCCGCGAAATACATCGGGGGAGTCTGACCTGGAAACGAATAAACCGGCGTGTAATATTTATCGAGTGCATCCTGATCTAGTGATCCTGCTTCAATTGCCGCTATTTCAGTCTCCGTTACGAGCTTGACTGTCGGATCGTCTTCATTCTCTACAAGCCAGCCTACAAGACCCTTTTCACCTGTTGCCGCTGTGGGTGCATAGCTCGCAATAGTCTCTCCGTCTTCTTCGTAAACTGCTTTAATCTTCGGAAGGCTGAGATTAGGCTTGCCTGTCTCGCTGTCTATATCTGTCATGTCGAACGTAAGAACTGATGTTGATCCGCTGCTTGCTATCGTGATGTCGAGATAGTTTACATCTGTTCCTGTGTTATCTACGTTGTTATATGTCGCGTTGAAATCCGTCGTGAAGCTCATATCGTATTCGGTGCCGCGCATGTTAATTCTCGCCGTACCTGCTGAATTTCCCTTCCAGCCTGCCGCAACATTAAACGGAATATCTGCAAATCCATACGGCAGATATGCATTCGTTCTGCTGTCTAAGTTACACTGATAATCTACTCTTGTTGTCGCTTTGGCATCTATCTTCTGTCCTAACGGGATATTCACCGTTGAGAGTTCTGCGGCCTGCTGGTAACCGTCTAACGGGGTCTCTTCCATTTTGTAGCCCTGTAACCTATAGCCCGTTCCAGACATTACCATATCGGAATTTGAATCAAGAATAAGTGCACCCGAACGGCTGTAGAGCTGCTGACTTCCGTCCTGATACACGAAGAAGCCCTTATCCTGAATCATCATATCCGCCGCATTGCCTGTATACTGTCCTGATCCCTGAGTGTGTATTGTCTCAATCGCTGAGACGCTTACGCCTAAACCTACCTGTGCGGGGTTTATGCCTCCGCGTGTATCCCCTGCACCTGACGCGTATTTATTCGCCTGATACATGAGATCCGCAAATATCGTGTTATCTTTCTTGAAGCCTGTCGTGTTTGCGTTGCTTATGTTATTGCCCGTTACGTCGAGCATGGTCTGGTGAGCGCGAACACCCGTTACTGCTGTGAATAATGATCTTAGCATATCGTTTAATCTTTCCTTTCTGCGTGTGTGTATGACGCGTGATTAATTTCTTCTCGGCGGGCGTTCTCCTGCTGTCCTGCCTTATGTCTCGTCCGTGAGAGCAATTTTATTCTAGCTGATTGAACTTACACCTTCAACGTCTTCAAGGGCTACTTCACCTTCAGTTGTATCAAGAATAGCTTTACCGTTAGGCTCAAACCATACATGATTAACTATTGCTACGGTCTGCTGTGCGTCTTCTCCTTCTCCTTTTGTGAATGCTACTGCCTTCCCGATATACTGCACTGCACTGAATTTATTCGCTTCGGCCATTGATTCAAGAGTCTTATTCATATTCTGCATCTGCTCAAGACTTGAGAACGTAGCCATCTGTGAGACAAATTCACGGTCTTCCATCGGGTTTAACGGATCCTGATTCGATAATTCAGCTATGAGTAATTTTAAGAATGCATCTTTGCCTAACGTATCATTAGCGGCATCCGTTATAGCTGTTGTTGAACTCGTATTATTGGTTGTGGTTATATTCGCAAGATTTGTATAACTGTTTACGTCTGTTACAGGCATATTCTTTTACTCTCCAGTCAGTTTAATTTTTATGCTACCCAGTATAGCAGGCCTTCTTCAAGATCAACTCTGAACTCTTCTGTTATGTCGTCATCAGATTCGTTTAATGCGAAAGTCCTGTATGTATTTCCGTCATCGTGATTATTCTGATGATTTCCGTTTGAATTGTCCTGCTGAACATCAACTGTGAACTCTGCAACCTGTACTCCCTGCTGTGATAAATTCATGCGCAATTCTGACAGCTGATCCTGCACTAATTGTCGGATTTGCTCACTCGCTACTTTAATTGACGCTTCAACTCCTGATGTCCCCGATATAAGTTCAACAGAAATTCTTCCCAGTGCAGGAGGATCTATAACGACATTTGCCTTCTGCACTCCGTCAGCACGTATGAATCTCACGACATTAACGAGGCCGTCTCTGAGTGTGCTGCTCTGAGTGAAATTATATGAGGCTGTATTCAAATTCAAAGGCAATGGTGAAGTCCTTGATGCGTTTCGTCTGGTGCTTAATACTCCCTCAAAGAATGACTGAAAATTATTGCGTGATTCAGTTCTGCGTGAATTCGTATCTGTGCGGTCATCATCTGTACGCGAAGTATCAGCTGAGGCTCTGCGGGTATCATTTCGTGTTCGTGATGTTATTCGTGTACCTGATTCGTGATTCTGTGATTGCTCGTGTGAATTATCTTCTTCATGGCCTGACGGGTTATTGCTCTGATTCTTTTGCTCGTGATTCTGATTCGATTTTGCGTTCTCATTCTCTGAGACTTCAAGATGACTGTCAAAATTCGATTCGTGATTCACGTTTTCAGATTCAGATTCATTTCCCGTATGAACTTTTGCGTCTGCCTTCTGTGCTGTATGCTTCGATTCATGTGATACGTTTTGTGTATGCTGATTTTCCGCATGGCCTCTCGTAACATCATGTAATGCATGATTCGTTTGCGTCAGTTCAGTATGAGATTCTGATTCTGTTTCTGATTCATTCACAGTGTCAGCCGGTTTTGTGTCTGCATTCTGAATCACCGCATAGCCCGGAATATTCCCATGAGTATCTTTGAGTTCTGTATTATTATCATCATCAATATCTTCTGTGTCATTCAAATCATGTTCATCAACTGAGGCAAAAACTTTTTCAGACCGGCCATGTTCATGAATCATATCTGAAAGTTTCAGCGCAAAATTCTTCACGTTCTCACCGGCAAATTCTGAATCTTTCAGCTCATTCACTAATTCGTCAATCACTTTCACGATTTCATTTCTGGTCTCTTCCGGAATCGATTCATCATTGAGAACTTGTGAGACAAGCCCGTTAATATCATCAGGCAATTCTGCTTCTAATTCGCTTATTTTTTCTGAGACTACAGCTTTAACCTTTGCTATTATGCTTTTTACGTCATCATGAATCTTTTCGCCCGTGTCTTTAAGCGTATCAATAATATCCTCAATTTTTTCTGGTATTTCCTGCTGTAGTTCTTTATTCTCATTGAGTCCCGCAAGAATATCAATCACTGACTGCGAAAATGTTTTACTGCCCGTGAACGCAATTAACTGTGTTTCATCCTGCGTGAGTTTTAATGATTGCGATTGTGTTATGTCCGTTATGATTTCTTCAGGCAATGCATACTCGCTCATGAATGAATCAAAAAGTCCGGGCTGTAAATTCTCCTGGTCTGACTGCGTATTAGTGTTCGGATTTATCTGCGTCTGTGTCTGAGGCTGTGCCTGGATAAATGCTGTGATTTCTGACGGCATGATTAACGCCCTCCTGTTATTTATCTTTGCTGGGGATGTGCCATTAACTCTGTTATTCTTGCGGCCTTCGTCGGCTTAATTTTGCCTAATATCGAAGCTCTTGCGTCATTGGGAAGTCTCATCAGGAGTTCAACGGCGAGTGCATCTCTTAATTGTTCGACAACCGCCGCCGCATTCCTCGCTGACATATCCTGATAAGTACGCGCTACCTGATTCATTAATTCCTGTTCTCTTTCAGTCGGTGCTGAATTGTCCTGCATGGCCTGAGTCTGTTCCTGTGCCTGGAGTCTTCTGCGTCTGCGTGCAACATCACGTGAGAGTTCAAGTAATGCCCGTTCTCTTTCTTCATAGACAACCATACGTGAGACATCATTGCTTTCAAGTGAACGTTCCCGTGCATCAAGTCTCCTCTGCCACTGTTCAAGCTCGACGGCTCTGCGTTCCTGTGATGTGAGCGCGTAAAATTCTGGTATCTGGAAAAATTCCGCAAGCTGATGACCTACATACGGTATTTTAGGAATAACTGACCAGAATAACGGACGGCCGTCCCATATTCCGGATAAATGCATTCCCGTTGCTGTTCCGAGTCCAAGCAGTAACATCCAGAATAAGAAAGTTAATTTTCCGAGTTTCTTTTTCTTTTTCTTCTTGCGTACTACTGGTTCAGATTGTGCCGGAGCTGCGTTATCCTGCGGTGCATTTTGTATACGTTCATCTGCCATATTAGCCTGCCTCCCTTAACCGTCTGTATATTGCCATGATATTCTTCACATAGCGTCTTGATACGTCTGGTATATTTCCTGCGTCTACTCTTGCAGGTCCTGCATTGTATGCCGCAAGTGCTTTTTCTATATCCCCGCGATATTTATCGGTCAGGTCTGAAATGTATCTTACGCCGCCTTCTATATTCTGCACAGGGTCAAAAGGATCCTGCACGCCTAACATGGCCGATGTTCTCGGCATTAACTGCATTAAACCCTGTGCGCCTTTGTTCGAGACTGCTTCAGTGTCCCAGCCCGATTCAACCTGAATCATTGCACGTATTAATTCATTGTCGATGTTATATTTCTCTGCGCATTCATCTATTACATCTTTGAGTTCAGCATAGCTCGTTTTGCCTGATATATTGCTTCGTGATTTTGCCGTCTTCTTTGCCCTGTTCACGTCATCAAGTACTTCTACAAATCTGCTTTTCAGCGGCGATGTCTGATTATACATGTCGGGCATTAACCTTCTGTTAATCTCTTCTATGCGGCTTAATACCCTCGTTACATTCGTCAAGTTCGGACCCATGAGCTAAAACCCTCCTTTATGTGAAAACTGTACGGTTGCTACATCATCAAGTTCATTCTGTTCTATGCTTAAGCGTTCAAGAAAATCTGCCTCTTTCAGGTGATCTATATACGTCTCCATTATGCGGACATCACGATGACGTTCAACTAGTCTTGCTTCCGTTCCGAGTATGCGCGTTCTTACGTCTGCAAGTGAATTCTTGCCTTTCATTATGTCCGTGTCTATTGCATCTATGAATTGCCTCTGAAACCATAAATCATTTGCTGAAATTGCCTGCGTTCCTGTGGTGCTGAAATCGTGAATTGCCTGTGCCTTTTCCCCTTCAAGCTGTGATAAATGATTCAATACGGCCTGTTCTTCGCTTCGTTCTGCCGCTAAGATTGCCTGTTCATTTTTGCGGCTGTCCTCACGGATCTTTAATATTCGGTTGAACTTTGAGATTCTCTGCTGCATTTTAATTTTCTCCGGCTAAATTAAGCTGTCAATATTGCATCTGCCGTACACAATGTGAAGAACTTTCACGATATTTTTGCTGTCGTCAACATAATAAATTATCATGAAGTTATCAACAGGCATGTATCTAAGCTCCTGACCTTTTGCATTTTTTCTGCGTACACGGTACAACTTCGGGAACATAACAAGAGTTTTTGCGGCCTGAGCTATACGTTCGGTCTGCAAATCAGCTGTTATTTCATCTTCAAACTGTTCTGCAATGTACGCGTGTATTGCATCGAGTTCCAGCTGTGCGCGCCTTGAATACGTAATACTATAACGTGATGCCATATTTCCTGTACAGCTCCTTCTCTAATTCTTCCTGTGTGCAATAACGTCCGGCTTCAATGTCATCAAATGCCTCCTGAATCATTGCGTCAAATTCTTCATCTGTCAGGTCATCAAGGCAGGGTATCGGAGGCCTCTTTAACTCTTCAGGAAGTTTTTTCCGTGAAGTTACATTGCGCAGAAATAAATCTACTGCACCTTTCACTGATAATCCAAGCTCATTTAATACAACGTCAGCTTTCTTCTTTAATTCCGGCTCAACTTCTATCACTGAATCTAATTCTAATAATGCTGTACTCATTTATATTTACTCTCCTTTACTCTGCTGATTCGGATACGGCGCAAGTGATAATAATCTTTTATCTGTCTCCTCAAAACTTGTCGGGTCTTCAACACGCTGTGATAAAAAATTCCTCACATCTTCCATGTTAGCAAGTGCCCAGTCAACACGCATATTAGACCCGGATTTATACGCGCCGATATTGATTAAGTCTTCAGACTCTGCATACGTAGCAAGCAAATCACGTACCCGTCCTGCGGCCTCAAGATGTTCACGTGAGACAAGAGCAGGCATAACACGGCTCACTGAATCAAGAACACTCACTGCAGGATAAAAATTACGCGCGGCTATTCGTCTCGACAAGACTATATGACCGTCAAGAATGCCCCGCACAGTATCAGCAACGGGTTCATTCATGTCATCACCGTCAACTAATACCGTGTATATTCCCGTTATGCTCCCGACTTCACCCGCACCGGCACGTTCCAGTAATCTGGGCAGCATCTCGAAGACCGAAGGAGTGTATCCTCTTGTCGCAGGAGGCTCACCAATCGCAAGTCCAATCTCACGCTGGGCTCGCGCTACTCGTGTTATCGTGTCCATCATCAATAGCACATCTTTACCCTGATCCCGGAAATATTCGGCTATAGCTGTGGCTGTCATTGCGGATTTGAGTCGGATTAACGCAGGCTGATCTGAAGTTGCGATAACCAGAACAGAACGCTTTAATCCTTCGGGGCCTAAATCACGTTCAATGAATTCGCGAACTTCACGCCCTCGTTCACCAACAAGCGAGATAACATTCACATCTGCAGTTGTGTAACGCGCCATCATTCCCATTAATGTACTTTTTCCCACGCCTGAACCCGCGAATATTCCTATACGCTGTCCCTTTCCGAGCGTCAGCATTCCGTCTATTACATGAACTCCCACGCTTAACGGAGTATCTACCATTTTTCGTCTCAATGGGTGCGGAGGTGTCGCGTACAACGGGTAAAAATCACTCGCGGCTATTGGGCCTTTGTCATCTATCGGATTGCCTAAGCCATCAAGAACACGGCCAAGTAAGGCATCACCTACGGGAACTTCAAGAGGCCGATTCGTTGAGACTACATCACAGCCGGGGCCGACTTCCTGCAATGCTCCCAACGGCATCAATAAAACTCTGTCTTCACGGAATCCGACAACTTCAGCGTCAAGTTCATGCGAGCCGTCCCGAAAACATATATGGCATAAATCACCGACTCTTACGTCCGGGCCCTGCGATTCGGCTACCAGTCCTACAACCTGTACGATTCTTCCGTTGATTTTAATTAACGGCTTCTGTAACAAATCTACACTGAATAACTGAAATAAATTATCTTCGGGCGCAAGCGTTAATGCTTCAGTCATTTTTCTTCACCTGCTGGAAAATTTCATCAACAACTGATTCAACCTGCGACATCTGAGTCTTCCATCGGGCATCATAAACTCCTAATCCCGTTTCAACGATACAGCTTCCAGTTTCGACATTAGGGTCTGATTTCAGTTCGAGCTTTTTTACACCGCGCAATGCTTCCTGAAATTTTGTATCGAGTTCACCCTCAAGATGTTTCATGTCGTCAGGTGATACGTAAATCAAAATCTGATTCTTGTCGCTCAGTCGTGAAAGCAATTCGGATAACACATAATCTATTGTGTCAGGATTCAATTCAACCTGACGCTGCAGCATTCTCCGTAACATTTCAGACCATACACGTATTAATCTCGGCTGATTCAAACTCACGAGACCCGCAAAATTTTCTTCGAGCTTTTTTCCTACAGTATCAATCACGCCCGCAAGCCCGGAAAATTTTTTCAGATATTCCTGCTCTATTTCTATGCGTGCCTTCTTTAACCCTTCTTCATAGCCGCGAGTCTGTCCTTCTGAGATTGCCTTCTCGCGTGCCTGGTCTGCTATTTTTTTTGCGTTTGCTGATGCTTCTGATTCAAGCTGATTTTTGCGTCTCTGGTAATCTGCCTTCACCGAATCAATTTCACTCTCAAGTTTCTTTTTTGCCTCTGAAAGCTCAAAATTCTTCACTTCTGCGTTACCCAGACTGTTAGTTAAGGCTTTAACCTGCGCTGTTAATTCTTCAATCTCCTTTGACTGCTCATGACTGCGAATCTGCATTCTCGGCTGTGAGACCGGATTTTTTTCTGGTCTGGGAGCTTTTTGTTCGGGCTGAGGCTTTGCACTTTGAGCAGGAGCTGACTGTTTTATCTCACTCTCAAGAATTCCTATCTTGACGGCCTGAGGTAATAATCTGACCGTCCGCAATACTCTTTGATGTGCAAGACCATTAGACAATTAACTCGTCTCCTCCGCCGGTTGATATTACTATCTCGCCTTTCTCCTCAAGACTGCGAATGACATTAACGACCTTCTGCTGTGCCTCTTCGACATCTTTCACACGTACAGGCCCCATGAAATCCATATCTTCCTGTAACATTTCGGCCGCACGTTTCGACATGTTCTTGAAGTATTTCGTCTTGAGGTCTTCCGTTGCTCCTTTAAGCGCAAGACTAAGCTCTTTCAGGTCTACTTCACGTAACACTCTCTGTAATGCTCTGTCATCAAGACGCATTGAATCTTCAAACACGAATAATCGCTTTTTAATCTCTTCTGCGAGTTCGGGGTCATTCTCTTCAAGATATTCCATGATGTTACGTTCCGTTGCTCTGTCCGTACTGTTCACAATGGCAACTACTGCGTCAATTCCTCCTGCAACGCTGAAGTCCTGACCCATTACCGTACTTAATTTACGCTCAAGCACACGCTCAACCTCCCGTAATACTTCAGGCGTTATTCTGTCCATGTTCGCGATTCTCTTCGTTACGTCTGCCTGCAATAATGGATTCAATCCGCTTAGAATCATTGCTGCCTGCTGGGGCTCAAGATACGAGAGAATCAATGCTATTGTCTGCGGGTGTTCGTTCTGAATAAAGCCAAGTATCTGGCCTGCATCCGTGTGTCTCATGAAATCAAACGGCTTAACCTGTAAACTTGCTGTGATTCTTGCAAGTAAACTTTGTGCTCTCTCCGGGCCAAGAGCTTTTTCAAGTACATCTCTTGCATATTCAACACCTCCGCGCGCCATGAACTCACGAGCCATTAATATCTCTTGTGCTTCCTTTAAGACCGTGAGCTTTACATCAGGCGTTACCTTTCGTAAATTCGCTATCTCAAGCGTAATTAATTCTATCGTGGCATCATCGAGCTTTTTATACACTTCAGGGGCTATGTCTGCACCTAATGAGACCATAAGCACAGCTATCTTTTCTCGCCCTGATAAACCTTTAGATCCGCCTTCTTTATCGTCTTTCTTGGGCATTTATGGAAACACTCCCTTATGATAAAAAATTACTCCCTGCTTTTGTGGCTTCACAGGGAGTTCATGTTAGTCTTTTTTATGCTAGTTATCCATTGAAAGCCATTCATTAACCAGTGTCGCAATCTCATCAGGATGACTCTTTGCGTATGCCTTCAATTGTTCTTCTAATACTGCCATTTCACCCTGAAACGCAAGCAGATCCGGTGAAGTGAGCATCTCCTGAATCGTTGGTACTTTCTTGCCTTCTGCTTCAATCTCCTGAACTGCAAGACGTGCACGCTTCATTCTTATCCATGCATATAACGCCGCAAGCAGTATCAGCAAAACAGAGAATGCCGCAATTGCACCGTAAATTATCTTCCACATTCTGTCCTTATTCAGCTGATCGGCCATTGCATCGGCAAATGCAGTTGAGAATCTCATCGAGTGAACTACAAGCGTATCTCCTCTTTGTGCGCTGAATCCTATTGCAGAAGATATTACTTCCCTTAATGCTTCGAGTCTTTCTTCGGTTACCTCGTTATACTTGTCATCGATTAATACACTCGCCGAAAGTCTGCGCACTCCTCCGGGCGTTACTACCTGATCGCCTTTACGTGTCGTTATCTCATAGTTCGTCGTGTTATTCGACCTGTTATATTCGCTCTGCACCGTCGTAGAATTAATTGCATAACCTGGAATATTAGTCGTTGTTCCGGGATTGCCGTTTACAGGATTGCCCTGACCCGTGTAACTTTCTTCTTGTCGTTCATTGCTTCTCGGAACTCCCACGCCTGTATCAGGATTAGGCGCATATTCAACGTATGAGCTTGTCTTCTTGTCGAAGTCCAAATCAACACGCACTCTCACTACTGCGCTTCCGGGTCCGAATACCTGCTCAAGCATAATGCGCACACGGTTCTCAAGTTCGCGTTCATGCTGACGTTCTAATTCTCTCTGCACAGATGTTACTGTGTTCGTTCCGTCAGGGTTGTACATTATCATTGAGTCCGAGACCATATCAGATAAGACTCTCCCGTTCGTATCGACAACAGTAACTGCATCGGGTTCAAGTCCGTCCACACTGTGAGCTACAAGATGTATGATTGATTTCACCTGCGTAGGTCCGATTGTCGCTCCGGGTCTGAGACGCAATAATACACTCGCGGTTGATGGCTTCTGCTGTTCGAGAAATAATCTCTGCTCAGGAATTACTACACTCACGCGCGCATTATCCACCTGCGACATCTGAGATATAGTGCGTGCAAGTTCACCTTCAATTGCTCTCATGTATGCGATTCTCTGCTGGAATTCACTCATTCCCATTTGTGCATCATCAAAGACCTCAAAGCCTGTTGTGCCTCCCTTAGGCAAACCCATTTGGGCAAGCGTTAATCTCGTCTCATATACTGATGTTCCGGGCATGAGAATAGCATTTGATTTTGGGTCTAAGCGGTACGGCAAATTATTTTCTTTCAGGTAATCTACTATTGCAGCCTGATCTGAAACTTCAAGACCCGCATATAAAGGCTCGTAATTCGTGCTGCCCGTCATAAATATTAATGCGATTAATCCTCCGAGAACTATAAATACTGCAAAGAAGATTGACGCTCTCTGCCAGAGTTTTAATGAGGCCCAGAAGTTTAAGAACGAGGCTAACCAGCGTCTTATGTTGTCCATGATTCTTTACCTGGCCATGTGCTTAGCCGGTTATACGGGATAATGCCTGATATGCATCAAGAAACTTGTTGCGGATTTCCATAACAAGACGCAGTGCTGTATCCGCTCTTGATGACGCTAACACAACTTCTGAAATGTCTTCTACGTCCCCTATGGATAAATCACGAATCTTTTTGTCTGCCTCAAGCTGAAGGGTATTTACTTTTTTCATTGAGTCCGTAAGCATATCTTCAAATGACAACTTAGGAGCTTCTTTCGTAGGCTGCAATTCATTATTAGCATTCATATTGTATACACTGCGTGATGCTCTTTGAGTTCCGTTTTGCCCGTATACCTGTGAAAAATCTATCATTAGACGCTCCATAATCTATAATGGCCTCCCGGTGAGATAATTTATTTTTTTCGCTCCGTCGATATGCTTTTTCATTCTGTCTTCTTCTTTATGATCTACTGCGAGGAAAGCCGGATTGCCTTCTTCCTTTAAGGCCGCCGGTCATAAATTCTTTTCCGCCCCTTTTATTTTCATCACGTTAATTTTACACCCATTATTATTTTGCAGAACAAAAATTTTATCGCCTCCGTTTAAAAGCATGGGTGCAAAGTGTTTATGCATGTTCATTATATACTATAATAATTGAAATTCATGATGACACATTAAAAGTGCAAACGTGTCATAAATTTTTCTGAAAATTTTTTCTGAAAGGAGATTCTTTTTTCATGAAATCATTTTATCTTTCAACCGCAATTCTTCTCTTATCATTAGCGTTCGCAGGATCATCTTATGCATTCGATATTCCCGATGATTATACGAATGAGATAACTGCAGTCAATTTTTATCCTTCGGGAGCAAAGTTCACATTCACGATTCAGGATTATGATGACGATGGGAATTTTACGGCCTATCTTCCCGGTGCTTTCAGCCCTGAATCGATTCGTGCAGTCAATCCTGATTCAGTTATCGGGGACATCAAAGCGATAAGAACTTCACGCACTAAGTGGATTCCCTCACAGCTTGAAGAACTCAAAGCACAGGCAGATGAACAATCACAGAAGCTCAATGAATTAACAGCAAGACAGGCCGCACTTGAACAGACACTGCATCTTCTGAGGGAATCAGTCCCGGATAAAACAAGAACGGCTTCATTGCTGACGTACATAAAAGACGCTCAGACACTGAGACTTGAAACTGAGAACGAGCTTGCAAAATTAAAGAATGAAATCATAACTGAAAGAGAAAAACTTTCAATCATGAATAACGAACTCAAAGCTAAAAGTCCTGCTTCAGATACAAGTTTCATCACGGTATCAGGAAGAGCAAAAGACAGAGTTACGATTGAGGCATTCACTGGTTATGCGTCATGGAGACCCGAATACATTATGAATCTGGACAGTTCAACGGGAGATATAAACGTTCAGATGTTCGTCAGGGCATCACAGCGTACGGGACTTAATTATGAAGGCAATGTAACGTTTCATACAAAGAGTACCAATGAGAGATTAACAGCTCCTGTTCTGAATCCCATAAAAGTCGGAATAAAGCCTAAACAGGAAACTATTGCAGCCGGTTCAATGGTGAGATTATCAAGGACTAACAGAATGTATAAATCCGCGCGTGCAGAAGAAGATGCTATGATGATGGCAGACATGGCCGCCGCTGAATATGACGATGAAGAACTTGAAGCACCAGCAGCACCCAGAGGTCCGGCGATCAGTGAAAGCATTTCAGACAGGACAGTACGAGTTCATGGATTAATCACAGGAGACGGAACAGAGAATCAGTATGCAGTAATCATGAATGAAATGACTCTCACAAGCACGCCTGCTATTGTTCTGATTCCAGAGCAGAGAAGTAACGCGTGGATAATGGCAAGCATGGACGAAGGCAATCAGCACTTAATACCTGGTGAGGCAGAACTTAGAGTTGACGGTCATACATCCGGGAAAATGCATATCGATGAATTCGGTATAGGTCAGAAATCGATTCCTTTCGGTTATGCAGAACAGATAACAGTAAAGAAAGAGGCATTAATCGAAAAGACCGGGACATCATGGTTCAGCGGAGTATTCACGAGCGGATATAAACTCGAAATCACGAACGGCACTAAAGAAGACAAGACAATGAAGATTCATGACAGATTACCCGTTCCGACAGACGACAAGATAAAGCTGAACATAAACAGCATTGAGCCCAAACAGAAAGAAAAAGACAATGAGAACAGATTAACATGGGAGTTAAACATTCCAGCGGGTGAGACATCAACAATCATTGTAGATTACACACTGAGTTATCCTTCAGGTGAGGAGCTGCTGTATAAATAATGGGACAGAATAATTTTCTGAAATGGGTAACGATTCCTCCTGTTGTCGCGATAATAACGATAATGCTTGCGCGTTCAATGGGAGGAGGTCAGATAGTCGGTGAAGTTGATCTTGCGATTTGGGGACTGGTCTGGCTGATTTTTATTATACTCAGCGTTCTTTATGGTCTGTTTATCATCAACGGCTTCAATGTTGGGCTTATATCTCTTCAGGCATTAGCACAGGGGATATTATTATGTCCGATGTCTATAGTTTACGGCGCAAGAATGTTTCAGTGGCTGGGAGTTCTTCTTGCTGTCTGCGGAGGAGCTGCACTTGTTGTTGCGTATAATCAGGCCGAAGGTGAACGCAATAAAATAGTGCCTCTCAAGATTGAAGATGACATAAAGCGTTTACCCGTGAATTTTGCGATAACTGATGACACAGGAGCGATATTGAATCTCAGTGAAGACATGCTTGATGTTCTTGGCATATCGAGACTGGACAGCGTCGGGAAAAATATATCTGAATGGTTCAGTCCTGTATCAAAGACAGCAGAGATCCGCGAAAAGATTTGGGATGTTAAGCGCAAGAGCCTTGAGAACGGAACGAGATTTTACTTTGAGCTTAACCCGAAAGGACTTCCCACAGGCGAAGAAAATTCAGAAGGTGAAGAGAACGCATCAAATGAGCCGACACAGTTCATTGACCCTGATACACAGCTTCACACATACATTTACGGAATGACACGCATATCCGATGAGTTATACCGGGCCGGAAGATATAACCGTGCATTGAGCGCGATAATGCTTCGAATCGTATTCCCTCAGCTTTTGCCCAATGAGGACATGGACAAATACACGCGTCCTTTCCGTGCATATTGTGCGAGGGTAAAGAAAGATATTCGGCAGTCAGACACAGCAATACAGACGGGAGAGTTTCAGCTTCTTGTTGTGCTTTCAGAATGCCCGTTCCAAATGGTAGAGAGTGTTGCTGACAGGCTCGTTGCAATGGTGAATGTTTTAGCCCCGACATTTGAAGAATTTCTGCATGTTACAGTTTTACATGTATCAGAATCATTTGAGGGCGGCAATAACATTCCTACGGCGCAGGAACTTGTCGACAAGATGACCCACGAAATGACCAGAAAATATTCAGCGACTGCATTATCACAATGACGTAATAACATGAAACGTAAATTATTGAATAAATTAGTTCTTGATGTCTGCGCAGGTCCGTTCTTATTCGGAATATTAATCTTTGTGCTTATATTCGTAGCCGGTGATTTACTCTTTCAGGCTGCAAGGCTCATAATCGAACAGGGAGTAGCACTCGGAGTAGTAGTGCGGCTATTCTTTTACCGTCTTCCTGAAGTCGTAGCCATGACAATCCCAATGTCCTCTCTTCTTTCAACGATGCTTGGAATGTCGACACTGAACGCTGGAAGTGAATTAATTGCGCTCAAATCGCTTGGGATTCCCTTCAGGCGAATATTGCGGCCTATATTCTTTGCATCGATATGTATCACTGCAATAGGACTAACGTTTAACGAGACGATTGTGCCGTATGCATCAATAGCGGCGGACAGACTCATGAGATACGAGATACTCAAGAATCAGGCGGCGGCGGTTCAGGAAAAAGTATTTCTTCGTGATGAACAGGGCGGTAAATTAAGGCGTGTCATGTACATTAATGAACTTGATGCGTCAAAAGGAATAATGAGCGGCATAATGATGCATGAATTCGATGACAACGGCAGGCTCTCACGAACAGTGAATGCGTATCGCGGAATGTGGCGTGATTCTCAATGGTGGATAGAGAACGGCAGAGTCTACAGCATAGACGGAGAAGGCGAAGTGAGTTTGCTTTTGCGCTTTGAACGTCAGAAACTCGCATTGAAACTTTCACCCTCACAGCTTGAGAGTTCAACCCGAAGACCTGTAGACATGAGCGCACATGAATTATGGAGTTATATTACACAGAGCGGAACGATAACTACAAGCGGAGAAGACATTGCGCAATTATGGGTATTATTTCACATGAAACTTGGAGTGCCCTGGGCGTGTGTAATCATGGCCGTATTAGGAGCAGGATTCGGAGCATCAAGACGTGGACGTTCGGGCGGTGGTGTAGGCTTCGGGATAAGCGTTGTGATTGTCTTCGCGTATTATGTGATTATGTCCTTATGCCGTGCGCTTGGTGAATCGGGAAATATTCCGCCGTGGATTGCGGGCTGGGGGCCGAATTTGCTGTTTATGGTCATCGCGTTATTCTTCTCGTGGAGGGTAGACAGGATTTGAGGCAGGCACTTATTGCGGGCGAGGGAGTATTGCCTTGTGCGATTGCTGAGAAGTTACATGATTCAGGAATCGAACTGCTGATATTAACTCTGCTTGATGACGTTGAAGCATTAAGACCGTATGCCTCAAAAATAATCCGGATGAAAACTCCCGGAATAAGCCGGGTAGTGAGAGAAATAAAATCATTCGGAGCAAATGAGCTTATCATGGCAGGACGTATACCCAAGAAATTAATATACAGCCTGCCTTTTTTGCTGTTTGATAAATTAAGCCGTTCAGTTATGCGTAAGAGCCTTATGGATGATCATTCACTTCTGGGGGCAATCGTTAATGCATTCGAGAGCGAGAACATAAAAGTCATTCCCTACTGGCATATACTCCCTGAATTTATTGCGTCCAAAGGTAAATTGTCAGGACGTTCACCGAATCAAAAAGAGATTCGCGACATTGAATATGGCCGTGAGATATTGCGCGTAACTCTTCCTTGTTCATTCGGTCAGGCTGTATGTATTGCTGACGGTGCAGTTGTTGCAATCGAAGCAATGGAAGGTACAGACATGATGATAAAACGTGCTGGAAATCTTTCGGGTCATGGTGTGATAGTGAAAATGATGAAAGTGAATCAGGATATGCGCTATGACCTGCCGACTGTCGGAGTGAAAACGCTTGAGGCCATGAAAGAATCAGGCTTAACATGTCTTGCAGTCGAATCAGGAAAGACTTTAATACTTGAGCCTGAAAAATTTTTTTCACTGGCTGATAAATATAACATTGCTGTATGGGGGATAGAGAATGAATAAGAAATTTGACAAAGACAGAGCCTTACCTGACGCTCTGAATTTTATCCGTGATGAGCTTGCACT
>JAFPWQ010000244.1 GCA_017394925.1 Synergistaceae bacterium | reverse complement strand
GTATACTCGGAACAATGACAGTCGGACTTGCTAACGTTTTTGATATTTCGTTCGGCCAGGCATCAGCTGAGACTGTCGGACTGACTGTATTAACTTATTTCGGAGGACCTATAGCTACCCGTACAGTTTCCCAGTGGTTAGCAGGATGGATACCTCTGGCAGGCAACGCTCTTAATGCCGCAACGATGACCGCACTCGTTGAGTATATCGGCTGGACAATGGCAGATGCATTTGATTCAGGAGAATGGGCACTCTGGAAGATAGGCGGTGCGTTTGGAACACTGGTAGTTGGCGGTCAGGCAACCGGAGGTAAAACAGCACCTTCAAGAAAGTAGGCGGACACATGAGAAAGATTTTATGTGCAATATTAATACTCATTATGTTCACTTCTCCTTGTATGGCCATGACTGATGAACAAGAATCAAAATGTCATCTCATCATTCACACTCATGCTGCTGCAGCTGCCGGTTCTGCCGCTGTACTATCACAACTACCAGGCGCGGATAATGCTGCTCTTGCTGTCATAATCGGAGCTATGGCAATTGAACTCGCTGAAGTCTTCAATGTATCTGCAGATGATGAAGCCTCTTCTGCTGTAGGTGCTGCTGTTCTGGCCATGTTCGGAGGAATGGTTACGGCACGTTTTGCATCACAATGGCTTGTAGGATGGATTCCCTTCGTGGGCAATGCTGTTAATTCGGCTACGATGTTCGCACTCGTTGAGTCAATTGGCTGGGCACTCGCGTATAAATATGATTCAGGAGACTTTGAGACTCTTAAACCAGAACAATAACATAAAATCCCCCTCGCAAACTCAAAGGGGGGATTCATTGTATTTATGCTTTTGCCATTTCAGTCAAACGTTTCCCAAGTTCATACGCCTTCTTCAAATCCTCAGGAAAAACTTTCTCTTTGTGTTCAGCCTTCACATTTTCATCGAACATATTGCACTCATAGCGCGAGTAATCACTGAACTGATACGTGTTGTATGCGCATAATGTCTCGCAGTGCCCTAATACAATCTTCATGGCCTGCTCATTAGGCGCAAGGAATTCAGGATAATGAATTTTAGCGGCTAAATCTTCCGGGCAGTTCATCGTGTAAATCAGACCTGAGTATATCGTTCTGTCAATTGCTCTTGGTCTCGTTCCGTCAGGGTTCACGTTATAGCTCATTATGGGGAATAAGAATCTCTCAATGAATGAGCGCATCATACCCGTAGGATAGCTGAAGTATACCGGGCTTCCGACAACGATAACATCACTCTCTAATGCTTTCTCAAGAACAGGGCGTAAATCATCACGGTATGCGCATAAGCCGTTAGTCTTCGCGTTCTTGAGCTTACATGCAAAACATGAAACGCAGCCTTTATACTTGAAATCATAAAGGTGAATCATCTCACATTCCGCACCTGAATCTTTTGCACCCTGCATTGCACTCTCAAGCATTTTGTGAGTGTTCCAGTTCTTGCGCGGGCTTCCGTTCACAAATAAAGCCTTCATAGTTTTTATCACCCTCATTAAAAGAATTTTCGTAGTAAGTATAATATATTTCTCAACGTAAAAGTAAGGGGTGAACTTCATGACATCGGCATTCAAGACAGACTCAAAGTATAAGGCGTTTATCATTGCAGTAATAACATTCGGAATAGCTTACGGATTAGAGAAGGCAGTAATCGATAACTATCTTGCTGAAATCGTCAACATGACCCAGTTCGACAGAGGCGTATCGGAATTCTTCAGGGAATTACCCGGATTATTACTCGTGTTCATTCTTGCAATGTTATATGAACTTTCAGCAGAGAGCATTTTCAGAGCAGGCGCATTAATTGCATTGCTGGGAATGATTCTTGAGGCAACGCTTCCGGCACAAAGAGCATGGATAACATTCGCGGTGTTCATATTCTCGCTTGGTGATCACATGATGTTCGGAATGAGAAGCACGATTGCACTCCAGTATTCGCGTTCGGGTCATGGAGGCTCTGCATTAGGGATTCAGAATTCGGCATATGAATTAGGAAAGCTCGCAGGGTATATCATAGTTGCAATTGTATTCTGGATTCTGGGAAGACAAATGAATCTCTTCAGGCCGTTCTTCTGGACATCAGCGGCAATAATAGCTCTTGGATTCATTATCTCTCTGAAAATGACGGGACGAAGCACTCAGGACGAACATAAACGGAGATTCTATTTCAGGAGAAAATATTTCAAGTTCTACATGCTTGAAGTGTTTTACGGTGCAAGAAAGCAAATTTTCTTCACGTTCGGGCCGTATCTGCTCGTGTTATTCTATAAGGCAAGCGCAATGTCAATCAGTATATTATTTGCGTCCTCTGCAATAGCAACTTTCATATGCGCGCCTCTTGTGGGAAAAATAATCGATAAATTCGGCTATAAAATCGTGATGGTCATGGACACATTGATACTCGTAGTCGTATGTTTCTTTTACGGATTCGCTCATCATTTCTTCTCAATGGATACTGCTTTTATTATCTGCTGTGTGAATTATATTCTTGATGCTGTAATCTCTCTTGCGTCAATGGCCTCAAACGTTTATGTTCAGGATATTTCAGATAATGCCGATGAAGTCCGCGCGACAATCTCAACAGGAGTAAGCGTGAATCATTTAATCACGATTCTAATTGCGTTATTCGGGGGCTGGATATGGATGACTCTGGGAATTGAAACTCTCTTTATGCTCTCGGCGATATTTGGACTCTTCAACAGTGCATATGCGGCATCAATATAAAAATTTCGGGAGATTCATCATTGCTGAGAGTCTCCCGTGATGAGTTCTAATGTCTTGGCGGCGGCATTCTGTGATGATAACGCGGTACTGGACGATAACGCGGTACAGGTCTGTAATGCGGCGGCGGCGGTCCGTAATGATGATGATGATGACTGCCTCCCGAAGTGTTGTTATGTATGATCATTCCGGCAATTATTCCTACAACACCTGCGGCTATTATTGCCCCTGTGTTATCCTTCTCAATCGCTTTAGGCTGTTTTTCCGGCACTGGCTGCGGGTACGTCTGTGATCTCCGCGCGCTGACCGTACCAGATGCAACAGCAAGCAATGCCCTTCTCTGTGAAGGTGTAACTGCGTCAGGTTCTTCAGTTATGAGTTTGTGAACTGCACTTTTGCATGTTTCATTCATTTTTCCGCCTGATGAGACCCAGTACATGCATGCTTGTCTTTCTTCAGGCAGTAAATTTGCAAATGCATTTGTCCCTGAATAAGTTATCATTGCATAATGGGCTTCTTCTTCTTCATTTGCAAAGACAGACGATGACGAGATAATAATCATAGCTGTTACTGTCAGAACAAGAAATATTTTTTTCATGATTCATTTCTCCTTTCGTGCGATGAGAATAACATATCAATATAAAAATTCTGTGAAAATCTTTAAGACTGCGTTAATCTATGTTTCTCTGCCTGAATACGCAGCTCCGTTAGTTTTAATTAATACTATGCTATAATAACCAAAAATCTGACAAAAAGAAGGATAATACATGAAAAACGTAATGCGTAAGATATTATTAAGTGCGTGTGTTCTGTCGTTAATTGCAGCACCGGCACATGCGGAATTTTCTGCGCTTGAACGCGGAAGCACAGCAGGAAGAATCATCTATGCAGTCTCAGACAATGCATATCTGACCAAAAGCGGAGAGGCAATCACAGAAGAAGCTATATCCGGCTTAAGTGCAGTGGATTACGGCAAGATGGGACTTGTTGCAGACGGAAATTCGCGGCTCATTCTGCGCTATCAGTCATCAGAGCCAGGCACTGTAGAATTCAGCGTATCATCGTCAATGTCAGGCGCAAGGCTTGAGAGTTTCACAACCAGGCAGGAGATAACAGAACCCGTAATCACAGTAAGCACGAGCAACGGCTATCAGGCTTCTGCAGTTCTGATTGCACCGGAGACATGGCCGGAGAATATCACGTACCCGTCCGGAAATTTCACGGTAACGGCAACATTCACGGATTCAGACGGAAATGCAGTAACGGAAAATCTTACTCTCACACTTAAGACACCTCCAGTAGTTTTGATTCATGGTGCATTCGGAGACAATGAGAGAATGTTCGGTTATGCGACAGGCAAAAACACAGGTGTGTGGCGCAAGCTCGAAAATGCCGGGCTTGATGTTGCAAGCTGGAATTATGACGGCACAAAATCCCCGAAGGCTTTAATCGCAAGCAACACAAACGGACTCGCGCAGATCATCTCAGACACTCTCAACGTACTTAACACAAAAGGAATCGCGGCGACAAGAGTAGACCTCGTTACACACAGCACAGGCGGATTAATGGCGCGCCAGTATTTGCGAAATGACATTGACACCGGCAACAAGACAGCAAACTCATACGGACTCGGAACAGTACGCAGAGTTGTAACAATCGCTTCTCCCAATCTCGGAACGCCTATAGGTTCATACCTTGCTGGAAATTTTGAGAGTCTCCCGGAATCGTGGCAGAACTGGAAAGCTAAATCATTCTGGGAAGACACCGCCTATAATCTCATAAGAATATTTGAAATGAGCCGGTATGATGCTGACGAGGCAATGCAGGATTTCTCATTAGGAAGCTCATATATCGCGGAGCTTGGGTATCCTGGAATTCCGTTCCATTCGGTTTACGGCAAAGTAAAGTCGGACAATGATAAATTCAACAAACTTTTTGACGATATTGTAACGGGCAACATAACGAGTCTCAGCAAAATTGACTGGCTCCCCGAACAGCTTGTTAGTCAGCTCACTTCATCAAAACTTGCTCTCATAAGCGGCGCGCTTAGTGCCCTGTCTGACGATATACGCTTCAAGGAATTACTCGGCGCTTTATACGGCGATGATGACTATGATTTAGTAGTATCAGAGACAAGCGCAAAGGACAAATTCCCATCGAACGCTGTAACATCATTCACGGGACTCGGAACTCATAATCACGTCATGATTGCCAGACAGGATGACGTTGGCGACAGAGTACTGGCACTCCTCAGAGGCGGCACTGAAAATTTCAGCATCAACACGGCTTCGGCGGCTGAATATGACGCGGCATTTGATACGGTTGCGGACTCATTCGGTGAATATCTACGTGCTACTGATGAAAATGACCTCAGCGAATATCTTGACCCGTCAATGACTCTTGAGACTTCAGACCCGCAAGACGAATACATGGGCGATGACGACGAAACAGAACCGACGACACAGAGCGTGAAACTTTCGGGAAAATCGTCCTCAGCATTCAGCGATGATATTTATGTCGTTCTTGATGACGGGTACGGAGCGACAAAATTTTTCGTCATGAATCCGACAAACAGAGGCTCATTTGACGTAGATATATGGGCAGACAGAGAAGAGAAGGGACTCTATCAGGTCTATTATTTCACCGTTCAGAACGGCAAGCTCAAAATTTCCCCGACTCAGACAGTCGCATACGTTCCGAAATTCAGCAGCAGCGCAACGCCTATAATCTACTGGTCATCAGCAGAGAACATTTACGCGCATGAAGGTGAAGAAGTTTTTGCGGGACTTATGGTTAGTGCTGAAGGAAAGAATTATGACATCTCCGCGCCTGCTCTCGGTGTTGCGACGTACACAGTATCAGACCCAAGCATAGCGGAAATCACAAGCACGGGAACAATTAAGGCACTCAGGGAAGGCACAACGAAAATCACGGCGACTGCTTACGGTCAGACAGCGAGCGTGAATTTCATCGTGAAGTCGGCAGCATCAGAATCAGACACCACAAAGGATATTAGTATTTCTTCGTCTGAGACCAGAGGACCAGGTTCATCAGGCGGCGGGTGCAGTGCATTACCCGGAACATTAATTCTTATGTCATTAATTGCAATCTTCGCTAAAAAACATTAAGCATAAAATAATTTCCCGGAATCAATTCAGGTTCCGGGATTTTTTTTATTCTCACGCTGAATATTTCCAGAATGTATTTTTTCAGGGCCTTATGACATAATTTAACGCATATTAAAATTCAGGGAGGCTTTTATCATCATGAAAATGAAAACGTTTTTGCTGATTCTAATTTGCTGTCTCGTTCTGTCATCATGTTCTGCGAATGCGTCAGTTAAACTCGAAGTGAACGCGTACAAGTGCCATGACTGCGGAGAAATGTTCTTCAGCTTCAGGGGCGATGCATTAGACCACAGAGATCTTAAAATTCCCCAGAATCAAATGAGACGCGTCCGAATGTTTTCAAACAGGGACAGAAATTTGAGAAATTGCAGAGGCGAACCCTCACATGCATTTGTGAGAGACGGCGTAAAATCAATGACGCTGGGACAAATTGCAGGTAATCTCGACAGATTCGCGGCACTCAGGGACGGAGG
>JAFPWQ010000031.1 GCA_017394925.1 Synergistaceae bacterium | reverse complement strand
CGTTGTGAAATTTAATATTGCTAATATAAGTATGATTATAATACTATATCTCAATTATATACTACACCACACTCTGAAAAAAATTTTTCTGGATTATTTTATTATACATGAAGATGCAGAAAATCCCCGCCAGCTTAAAAGCTAACAGGGGACATTGATTTTTGATTCATGGAGCCGGTGAACAGATTCGAACTGTTGACCTGCGCATTACGAGTGCGCTGCTCTACCTCTGAGCCACACCGGCAATGTTGAATTTCACAATGAGAAATTTTATCAGCTCATGAACTTTTTTGCAATCGGACAAAGAATAATTAATGCAAATATCCCTGCCGTTAATCCGTTACAGCCGCCAGATGATGATTTTTTATCAGTGCCGTAATCATAATCATAATCCGGGTCATAAGGTGCGGGCTCGTCTTTCCAGTCCTCATAGCCGTAACTCTCTGTGCCTTCACTCGCAAGACTGAGACCATAATATTCCTGATAGTCCAGAGCCGCATTGACATCAAGCATACCTTCAGCACCCGAAGCCGCGCTGTTGAGAATGCACTGTTTAATCTGGTATGCAGTCATATCAGGATCATGAGCCGCAAGTAATGCCGCCGCTCCAGCAACATGAGGTGCCGCCATTGATGTACCCTGTTCACCCCAGAGGGAGATCCCGTTGTCAAAAAGAGCCCCGGAGTCAGACTGAATCCATGTGCTTATGATAATGCTTCTGTCTGTATAATAATCTCCGCCCGGTGCAGAAATATTCGCGTTCGTATTGCTGTATGATGCAACATTGCCGCTCTGATTCGCCGCTGATACACTTATCATGTTATTTAATCCTTTGAATGATGAAGGATATGCATAACATCCGCGCTCAAATATTACGCTTCCTCCCTCGCGCTTTGTGTAGGTTGTCGGCTCACCGATTTTTACTGTCTGATTGCCTGCCGCGACAACTATCACTGCCTGATTGTATTCGTCTATGGCCTTGAATGCCTGCCACATAGGATATACTATGAGATTATCATGCACAGGAGTCATCTTTATATATGCCTCAAGAGAAAGATTTAATGCTCTTATGTTATAGCCTTCGGACATGAGAGACGCAACATAATCCATTCCCTCAATGACTGTACTCGTTGTTCCTCCGCCATTACTGTCGAGAACTTTTACGGGTATCATCCGGACGTACCAGTTTATGCCTGCAACTCCTGCACTGTTATTGCTGACTGCTCCGATTGTACCGGCTACATGCGTTCCGTGTCCGTAATTGTCGAAGCCTGGCTGTGATGAAGAGATTCCGTTTGCCGTGAAGCCAAGATCGCGCGCAGTGTTCGCGGCTAAATCCGGGTTAGTCCAGTCGATTCCTGAATCAATTATGGCGACATAAACAGTGCTGCTCCCGGTCTCTTTGTCCCATGCTGACGGCATATTGATTTTAGTCATTCCCCAGAGCTGAGACATATACGTATCATTCGGAACAACTGCAGCCCTGACTTTGTAGTTCGGTGATGCCGCAATTACATTCGGATTCTTAAGAAGCTCTTTTGCGTATTCTTCAGGGTCAATATCATCTGAATGAATCAGCGCAAATATATTATTGCCTGCCTGTGATAATGCCGGATATGTACGCGTTAATACTGCTCCTGATGACTTCGCAAATGATGATGCCGCTGATATTCCTGCTCCGTTCTCACTGAATGATGACGCTGTGAGTCTTGAATTAGAATCTGCATTCCTGAGAACTACAACTACATCGCCTTTGACATAATCATATGCAAATGAACATGAAGAAAGCGATATAAATATTAACGTGAATAATGCTAAAAAAATTTTTCTGCATGAACTCATAAAACTTCATGGCCTCCCTGAAATAAATTTTTTCAAGTGCAATTATATAACACATGTATAATCTTATGAAAATTTATCATAAAACGGAGAATAATTTATGAACGAGAATATTATTATCATAAACTGCGGCTCTCAGTTCACACAGTTAATCGCAAGAAGATTACGCGAGATGAAAGTTCACAGCGTGATTCTGAACTGGGATGTATCACACGAGACAGTAAGCGCATATTCGCCCAAAGGCATAATCATTTCGGGAGGGCCTGACAGTGTTAATGACTCTGACGCAATCATGATTGACCGTGAGATTCTGAATCCCGGCTGTCCTGTACTGGGAATATGCTACGGAATGCAACTGCTCGCAAAATTATCAGGAGGCAATGTAACATCAGGCCATGTACACGAATACGGCGTAACGATGATTCACAGGACGGGAAAATCTGAGCTCCTGAATGATTCGATTCCCGAAAGCATGAACGTATTAATGAGTCATGGTGATAACGTTTCAGAACTGCCCGAAGGTTTTATTATCACGTCATCAACTGAGAGCAATATAACGTCATCAATCGAGAATGCAGGCAAAAAATTTTACGGCTTACAATTTCATCCCGAAGTTGTGAACACTGAACACGGAAATGAAATAATTCATAATTTCGTATTCGGAATATGCAAATGTTCTGGAGACTGGAATCTTGAAGACTGGGTTGACGGAACAATCGCAAGTATACGCAAGAGTGTAGGAGACGGGCGCGTAGTATGCGGTCTTTCCGGCGGAGTAGATTCAAGTGTGTCGGCGGCACTGGTGAACAGGGCAATAGGCGATAAGTTACAGTGCGTGTTCGTCAATCATGGCCTCATGCGCCTGAATGAACCTGAATCCGTCATGAACTCATATAAAGATATGGGCCTGAATGTAATTTACGTTGACGCGTCAGAGAGATTTCTGCGTGAGCTTAAAGGCATAACTGACCCGGAGAAAAAGCGCAAAATAATCGGAAGGCTCTTTATCGAAGTGTTTGAAGAAGAAGCAAAGAAGATTCAAAATGCTGAATGGCTTTTGCAGGGAACTATATATCCTGATGTCATAGAGAGCGGACTCAAAAAGGGAGCTGCAATGATTAAATCACATCACAACGTAGGCGGCCTCCCTGAACATATGAACCTGAAACTGCTTGAGCCTCTTCGTGATTTGTTCAAAGATGAAGTGCGTGTAATCGGGAAAATAATCGGAATGCCTGAGTCAATCATAAACCGTCAGCCGTTTCCAGGTCCCGGTCTTGCTGTTCGCTGTCTGGGAGAAATCACAAAAGAGAGGCTTGATGTCCTTCGTGAGGCCGATGCAATTTTCCGTGAAGAACTCAAACGTGCAGATCTATATTCGGGAATATGGCAGGCATTCTGCGTGTTACTGCCTGTCCGCAGTGTGGGTGTTATGGGCGACAGCAGGACATACAATGAAGTTGTTGCACTCAGGGCTATTCACTCACAGGACGCAATGACAGCTGAATGGGCACGCATAGATTATGATGTACTTGACAGAATCTCAAAGAGAATATGCAATGAGGTAAGAGGGATTAATCGTGTTGTCATAGATGTAACATCAAAGCCGCCTGCAACAATTGAATGGGAATAGACATGTGAATTTAATTTTGTGCAGCTAATACAGGAATCAATATTTTCCCTCTGTAATAAGCCTCAGGGGGAATTTTTTATGCGTGATATTATTATTTTTCATGAGGTGAAATAATGACTAACCAGAAAAATATACGGAACTTTTGCATAATCGCTCACATAGATCACGGGAAATCTACACTCGCTGACAGACTATTAGAATCAACAGGCACAATTGCATCACGCGACATGAAAGCTCAGATTCTCGATTCACTTGCGCTTGAACGTGAAAGAGGCATAACGATTAAACTCGTCCCTGTCAGAATGAATTATGAATCAGATGACGGGAATAAATACATTCTTAATCTCATAGATACGCCCGGCCATGTCGATTTTGCCTACGAAGTATCACGCTCACTTGCCGCCTGTGAAGGTGCACTGCTCGTTGTCGATGCCTCACAGGGAGTTGAAGCTCAGACCGTAGCGAATGCATATCAGGCAATCGAACAGGGACTCGAAATTCTGCCCGTAATCAACAAGATAGATCTGCCCTCTGCAAGGCCGGATAACGCAAAACAGGAAATTTCAGATGTCGTTGGTCTTGATGCAGGCGATGCAGTCCTCACGAGCGCAAAAACAGGTGAAGGGGTTCATGAGATTCTTGAACGAATCGTAAAAGATATTCCGGCTCCGGCTGGCGACCCGGATTCACCATTGCAGGCGTTAATATTCGATTCAGTTTATGACAATTACAGGGGCGTTATATGCTATGTGAGAGTCATCAATGGGAGAATACGCGCGGGGCAAAATATCATGTTCATGTCCAACGGCATAACTTATCCCGTCAACGAAGCAGGAGTGTTCAAGCCATCGTTTACTCCCGTTGAAGAGTTATCAGCCGGAGAAGTCGGATATATCACTGCAAGCATTAAGACACTGGCTGAAGCTCAGGTAGGTGATACGATAACGGACGCATTGAACCCTGCACCCGAAGCATTACCAGGCTACAAGAAAGTGAAGAGTGTTGTCTTCTGCGGATTCTATCCTGTTGAACGAGATAATTATCCCCAGTTAAGAGACGCACTCGAAAAATTATGCCTGAATGATTCAGCTGTAACATATGAACCGGAAAGCTCTGAGGCTCTCGGATTCGGATTCAGGTGCGGCTTTCTGGGATTGCTGCATATGGACGTAGTGCGTGAAAGATTACGCGAAGAGTACGGCGTTGAACTCGTTGCTACTGCTCCCAACGTAATATATGAGGTCGTGAAATCATCAGGCGAAATTATTGAAGCTCATCGTCCTTCAGATTTTCCTGACGCAAGCGAAATTGTTGAAATACGCGAACCATATATCAAGCTATCTGTCTTTATGCCTTCGGAATTTACCGGGCGTGTAATGCAGCTTGTACAGGATAAACGGGGAACGTATAAATCAATGGACTATATCACCCCTGAACGCGTAAGACTGGTTTATGAAATGCCGTTATCAGAATTCATTGTAGACTTTCACGACAAATTAAAATCTCAGACAAGAGGCTATGCATCACTGGACTATGAGCTTATCGGGTTAAGGGCAAGTGAATTAGTCCGCGTTGATATTCTCGTTAATGGTGAAGCGGCTGATGCGTTCTCTTTCGTGTGTCATAAAGACCAGGCATATAATCGCGGTCATGCTGTCGTTACCAAGCTGAAAGAATTAATTCCGTCTCAATTATTCGAGATTCCTATTCAGGCCTCAATCGGAAGGCGCGTAATTGTCCGCGTTAACGTCAGGGCATTGCGCAAAGACGTATTAGCCAAATGCTACGGAGGAGATATTACCCGTAAACGTAAATTGCTTGAGAAACAGAAAGAAGGCAAGAAACGAATGAAGCAAATCGGCAAAGTTTCAATTCCTCAGGAGGCATTCTTAGCGTTTATGCAGGTTGATTCAGGCGAAAAATAAATGTGCGTGTTCATATGCAGGCCATGCTGACGGGCTTTATGTCGCGTTCCAGTTCATTAATATTATGTTCATGCAGGCCATGCTGACAAGGTTTATATTCATGTCTGCGTTAGATTAATACTGTTCGTTAATACAGGAGGCATTTATGCGGGTCATGCAGGCGAAGACTAAAACATACGGGCTTTATGTTCACGTTCCATTCTGTGAGAGAAAATGCAGATACTGTTCGTTCTATAGTGTCGCGGATCATGAGAGCGTTATTGATTCATATCTTGATGCTCTTGAGATTCAATCACGAAGGCTTGAGTCAAAACTGCCCCTGAAGACTTTATACATCGGGGGCGGAACTCCCAGCGTGTTAAATCTATCACAATGGCATAAACTCATCAGCATAATCAATAAATATTTCGATACGTCATGTTTAACAGAGGCAACAACAGAAGCTAATCCGAATTCAATCACGCATGAGCATATATCATTCTTGAAGGATAATAATATCTCGCGCGTCAGTCTTGGGATTCAGAGCATAAATGACTATGAGCTTACTGTGCTTGGACGTGTTCATGATAAGACGCAGGCACTAAAGGCTATGGAACTCGTAAATGATTCAGGGTTAAATCTAAGCTGTGATTTGATTTTTGCGATTCCTGGACAGACATTAAGAACATGGGATAAATCACTGCGTACTGTCATGGATTATGCGTCTCACATTTCTACATATCAGCTGACTCTTGAACCTGATACTCCTTTAGCGCGCGAGTTCACGAATGAAGAGCTTAACTCTCAGGGCTATGCACTCTACAGATATTCGCAGTATATTTTGCCCCGTCATAATTTCATTCAGTATGAGATTTCCAGCTTTGCGAAAGAAAATCACGAATGCGTTCACAATCTCTCATACTGGAATCACGATAATATAATCGCGCTTGGACCTTCTGCTGTGGGATATATTGACGGCATAAGATACTCGAATCCCCGAACGTTAAATGAATATTTCAGTGCGGCCATGAATAATTTCCAGGATGAATCATTCACACATGAAGAGTTATCTCCTCATGAACGCGCAATTGAACTTGCAATATTATCTCTTCGCACAAGATACGGAATTAACCGCAAAGATTTACTTCCAGAAATTGAACGCGTTTTAGATTCAATGCCCGATGATTTATTCATCAAAACGCCTGAAAGAATATCACTCAGCAAAAGAGGTATGAGGCTCGGCAATGCTATATGGTCTGAGCTTATAGATTTGTGATAATTTATGATAGAATATATTCGTCCGGCTCAATGCGGCGGAGACCTGCGAACCGTGTCAGATCGGGAACGAAGCAGCACTAAACAGAATTCTCCGGGTGCCATTGAACACCGGACATTTTTTATGCTCAATTATTGATGATAAATATATATTTCAGCGAATCGAAAAAAGAGAGGCCTTCTCATTCTTGCCGGTCTCTCTCCTTCTTCTTTGAGGGGGGTAAAACTATAAAACGATTATTCCGAACAAGAACGAGGGTCTTTAATTCATTTCTCATGAATCCTTTTCACGAAAGATCACTTGCAGGTGTGATGCTATTTGTGATTTGATTTGCTAATTCGTATTTGTTCGTTACGTCAAACATTATAGCCTGAATTTTTCACATGTCAATATATTAATTAATTTCTCAGGATTAAATGCTAAGTAAAAAATTCAATATATGTTCATGAAAAGATGCTAGAATAATCAAAACGATTTAACCAGTCATAAAATATATTTTCCCCCTAAAGATAAAATAACAGGTGTGGGGTAAAATTTCTATTTCTGAAATGCGCAAACAAGAGAAGAAAGGAGAGAATAAAATTGTTTGCCCGGTTTGTTAGTTTACTTCAAGGCGGTTCATCTGCGTCTACAATAGTAATCAGCGTTGCGATAATGCTGTTATGCGGATTTGCCCTCACGAGAATAACGAAACTTCTAAAACTCCCGAATGTTACGGCCTATATTATCACGGGAATATTAATCGGCCCGTACTGCTTTAATCTCGTTCCCGAATCTGTTGTGTCTAATACTTCATTTCTTCCTGATATTGCACTCGCATTCATAGCATTCAGCACGGGGCAGTTCTTCAGGTTAAACGCCCTCAAAGGGAACGGAATGAAAGTGTTAATCATAACGGTAGCTGAGGCATGTGTAGCTTCAATCTTCGTGTTCATTGCCGTGTATTATGTCCTGAAAATGGATTTAGCATTCTCGGTTGTGCTTGCGGCTTTGGCTTCGGCAACTGCTCCTGCATCTACTATGATGACGATTCGACAGACAGGTGCACGCGGTGATTTCGTAAACACATTATTACAGGTTGTAGCTCTCGATGATGTTGTCGGTCTCTTAGCATACAGCATTGCAATATCACTTGCGCTTGCGTCTTCGATTTCTGGTTCGTCTTCGGGATTCGATTTTGCGAATGTAATCTTGCCTCTCTTAATGAATATCGCATGTGTGATTCTCGGTGCGTTATCGGGAGTGCTGTTAAAGATTCTGATTCCTGAGAAGAGATCCAAAGACAACAAGCTGATAATTTCAGTTGCGATTCTATTCGGGTTCTGCGGAGTATGTCAGATTCTGGGAGTTTCGCCGTTACTTGGCTGCATGTTCATGGCTACAGTGTATGTGAATATCACGGACGATGATAAATTATTCAAGCAGTTAAACAATTTCAGTCCGCCTATATTGCTTTTATTCTTCGTGAGGTCAGGTGTAGGCTTTGAGCTTAACGCGTTATCCGGTTCACATAACAGCGGAGGGACTTCATTGCTCATGCTTGGAATCGTGTATTTTCTGGTCAGGATTGCAGGCAAGTATGCAGGAGCTTTTATCGGGTGTTTTGCGACTCACAAAGATAAACTCGTGAGAAATTATCTCGGGCTCGCGTTAATTCCTCAGGCCGGAGTCGCAATCGGACTCGCTGAATTAGGCGCGCGTACACTGGGCGGCGATATGGGAAGTGCATTGCGTACTGTCATTCTTGCTTCGAGCGTTCTGTATGAGCTTATCGGCCCGGCATGTGCAAAGTTATCGCTGTCATTATCGCATTCATACGATGAGAACATGAATGAAGAGCCTGCAGTCAAACCTGAAGACGAAGATAAAATGATCGTGAATCTTTTGATTGAGCGCATAAGAGAGATTCAAAGAGAACTGCCACAGCATAGTCCCGTAATGGCTACCGAGCCGGTGAATAATAAAATAAAGGGTATGCACACGATACAGAGACATTTTCACACGAACAATGCAAACTATCACTGACAAAATGAGACCTGAAACATAAAGCACCTCCTGTGTAACAACGGGGGGTGTTTTTATTTGCCAAAGTGTTAAACTGTGTGATATAAATTATTTCACTCACAATAATTTTTCATGAAAGGAAATGATTCATTAATGGAGATGTATTTAACCGCGTTAAAGGATCTCATGCTTCAGTCTGGATTCTTTGGTCTGACGACGGGCAATATTATCATGCTCATAGTCTCATTCGTTCTGTTATATCTTGCAATCGGAAAAGGATTCGAGCCCTTGCTTTTAGTTCCGATAGCGTTCGGCTGTCTTCTGGTCAACCTGCCTCTCTCAGGAATATGGGACGAGTATAACGCTACGACTCACACGATAGGCTTCCTGCGTTCATTGTATTACGGAGCAGAGTTTGAGATTTACCCCGTACTTATATTCTTAGGCATCGGAGCAATGACAGATTTTGCACCCCTGATTGCGAATCCCATTACATTTTTGCTCGGAGCGGCGGCACAGTTCGGAGTGTTCGTTGCATTCATCGGAGCAAACTGGCTTGGGCCTCTGACGGGAGGACTCGTATCATTCAATATTAAGCAGGCGGCAAGCATTGCCATAATCGGAGGTGCAGACGGACCAACGAGTATATATTTAACCGTCATGCTCGGACAGACTGAAATACTCGGAGCTGTTGCAGTTGCGGCATATAGCTATATGTCATTAGTGCCCATGATTCAGCCTCCCGTAATCTACATGATGACCAGTAAGAAAGACAGAGGGATTATCATGGGACAGTTAAGACCCGTATCACACAGAGAAAAAGTGTTATTCCCGATTATATGCACGATCGTATCAGGCTTAATTCTTCCTGCATGTGTGCCCCTTGTGGGAACGTTAATGTTCGGAAATTTACTTAAGGAATGCGGAGTTACTGACAGACTCAGCAATACAGCCCAGAATGAATTAATGAACATCGTAACAATATTCTTAGCATTATCAGTAGGCTCAACGATGGCGGCAGAGAGATTCTTAACGGTCAGGACTCTTGCGATAATTGCGCTTGGTCTTGTTGCGTTTGCATTCTCAACATTCGGAGGTCTCGTGTTCGGTCAGATAATGAAAGTATTATCCGGCGGAAAGATTAACCCGATGATAGGCGCGGCAGGTGTCTCGGCTGTTCCAATGGCGGCGCGTGTTGTTCAGAGATGCGTACAGAAAGAATACCCCGGTCATTTCCTGTTAATGCATGCAATGGGTCCGAATGTTGCAGGCGTTATCGGAACGGCAGTTGCGGCAGGCGTTATGCTTACGTTACTCAGAGGCTAGGCATAAAGATTTTAATCTCAACATGAAATTATTGCCGGGCGGTTTGTTCGTGAATCTCCCGGTAATTTTTATAGGGAACGGCGGATAAATATAACATGTCTTCATTCATCAGTAAATTTTTGGGACTCGTTAAAAATGTCTTCACCGGCAAAAAGAAAGAATTTAATCATGAGCCGGAAATTATACATGAATCAGAAATAGAATCAGAATCATCATTGCAGGATTTTACGCATGAACATGAAAAATCAGAACATGAAGTGATATATGAATCTGAACCTGAATCAAAACCAGAAATCACACATGAATACGATTACACGCATATTGAGCAAAAAATCAGAAATATAATCATTCAGCACTATAACTATTCAGGATTCATGATTAACGATACAGCAGGATATTCGCGTTTCAGGACATACGCGCGGGATTATGAGCTTGAACTTCCTGTTTCAGATTCGGAACTCAGAAAGCTGATTATATCTTCAGGAACTCTCATTGACGGCATAGTTTACGTGTTCAGTGATGATGACGTTCAGAGAATGCTCTGCGAAGTTCAGAGAATGCTTGATGACGGTGTAAGCGTGATATATTTCAGGGATCTTGAATCTTTCATTGAGGACAGCAATTTATATCATAATCTTTCAGACAGGAGAGCAGTACGGGAGATTCTGAGCGATAATTATGATGAGTATATTTTCACGGATTTATACATGGAAAGACCAGAGCGCAAAAAATTCAGGTCATATATCGAGGGTCTGAAATATATTCTTGCAAAATATTTTCCTGAGGGATTCACACATGATTATGCACAGCTTAGAGAGTATGCAGACAAAGAGAATATAATTCTTTCCGGAAATGACAAGGCACTGAAGCGTGAAATAGATGCTCTGAAGGAGTGAATGAGCTAAAAAATTCCCCCTGCCATTTACGACAGAGGGAACGTATTAATTTTTCTTATCTTACGGGTTCAAGAAGACCATAGCCGTTTTCCTTGCGCTTGTAGATTACGTTAATGTCTCCAGTCTCAGCATTCTGGAACATATAGAACGCATGACCGACGAGTTCCATTTGCATAATCGCTTCTGCCGGCTCCATAGGCTCAAGCTGTACTTTCTTGACTTTTTCGATTGCACTTGATGATTCTTCCGGCTCTTCAAATTCATCAACGCTGAACGAGAAATCACCAGCTCCAAGCTGTGCCCTGTCCTTGAGGTATGAATTATGCTTCTTGATTCTGCGCTCAAGGTTCTTCAGTGCCTGGTCAAATGCCTCTCTTGGTTCTGCAGCGTCCTCTTCAGCCCTGAGAATTACACCGTTGGCATTGGCTGTTGTCTCAACGTTGAAGCTGCCCTTGTGATGTGTAACTACGATCTGGCAGTTCAATATTCTCTTGAAGAATTTCTCAAGTTTCGAGATCTTCTTCTCCATGTAGTCCCTGAGCTTGCTGTCTACTTCAGTGCCCCGCTGTACAAAACGTATTTCCATGTTTATGTAGCACCTCCTGAAAAGCATGAAAAGTATGTATGCTATATTATATTATATTTTACATGGCCATGCCCACAGAAATAATGCGTTCTAATTCATCAGCCTTTACGCTTTTTATTCCGCATTTCCCGATCTCAGACGCTATGACTATATTAATATTGCTTTCCTGATTTCTGTTTGCGAGTGCCGCGTGTGAAATTTCATTAGGCGTGAAAGTTTTGCATGTTACAGGCAGATTATTTTTCGTCATTGCGTTTATTATTCTCTCTGAAGTTTCTTCACTGCACCATCCCAATTTGCCGGCTGCCCTTACTGTTATCGCAATGCCCTGAGCAGTAGCGAGTCCGTGCTGAATCTCATACATGCTCAATGCTCCGATTGCACTTCCCACAACACAGCCGAGTTTAAGAGCCTTCTGCATGTCATCATTGCCGGATATGTCTGCTCTGAACTTCACGCACTCTTCGATTAATTTTTCGATATTTCCTGAATCGATTCCCCGTTCAAACATCCGGAATATCTCTCCTCCTGCTACAATTGAAGTCTTGAATGCTTCCGATAATCCGCTTCTGTATTCGTCATCAGGAAGTGTTCGCAGGCATTCAGTATCACAGAGTACAAGCGAAGGGTTATATGACATTCCCGCGAGATTTTCTCCAGCTGAAAGATTTAATCTTGCGTGTCCTCCTGCTGATGATTTCACCATTGCCGCAATCGTCGTAGGAATCAGAACAAGCCTCACGCCGTTCTTGTAGCAGCCCGCCGCAAATCCTGCCGCATCACACACGACACCGCCCCCTAATGCCGCTATGCACACTCTTTCACTAAAGCCAAGCGCAGCAATCTCTTCAAGCATTTTCGATACTGTTCTGAAGTTCTTTGATGTCTCGTGTGAATCTATTAATATTTCGCAGATTCGTAATTTTGTTCCTTCGGGCTTTGGGCATTTCTGAAAGTTCATGATTACTTTCTGAAGATATAAACCTGAAACTTTTTCGTCCGTGATTAAAGCAATTTCGGTGTCTGAGTCATCATTGAGCTTTAAGATTTCGAGGCCAAGACGTTCAACAAGGCCCTTTCGTATTTTGATTGTATAGCTGTGATTCGCGGAATTGATTTTTACATTGGCAGGCATGTTTCTGTTCTCCTTACGATAAAAATAAAAAAAATTTCCGGGATAACAAAAACACCCTCCGAATCTCTTTGACTGATTCAGAAGGTGCTTTTATTTTTCATTTATTCAGTTGTGGAGTTAAAGCCTCAAATCAGACAAAGAAATTTAAGCCTCTGGAAGTAATACCAGCGGTTAAACATAAAGCTGAAAAATTCTGCTGACTTAAGACTCATATTAAGCAACTGTTTAAATCTCCGTTCTTATGAAAAAAATTTTTTTGCGCGTAAATAATCACATATGAATCTTGAATTGTCAAGTAAATTATGAATCTTTAAAACTCACTTGCGCATAAGAAAACACCCTGCCGTTTTGAGACAGGGTGCCTTCGTTATGTTTTAATGTCTTACGTTTTTTCCCCTGAAGAGATCTTTACTCTGCTGCTTCTTCTTTAGGAGCTTCTACTTCAGTTACTTCTGAGGCAGATTCTCCTTCTGCAGCTCCTTCAAGCTCTCCTTCAGTTACTGCCTCGCCTGCTTCAGCATCTTCTGCTTTGACTGCGATGACAGGTCCGTATGTTACGCCTTCTCTGAGCCACGGATACACTACAACAACGTGATCTGAAGGTACAACTTCCGTGTCGGTTCCGTCAACTTCAAAGAAGTCTGCAATCTGGTCATCTTCAGAGTCAGGTGCGTCCTTCGGGAATGCGAACCAGTAGAGTTTTGCTCCCGGTTTCACTGTTTCAGCAAGATCAACTTCGAGGCCGTACTGACCAGAAGCTGTTGCGCTTATCTCAGGAAGGATTGCCGCGATTACGAATCTGCCTTCATCGAGAATTGCTGCCTGTCCTGCCGTAAGCATTCCTACAGTGCGCTCTTCGCCGAGCGTGAGTTCACCTTCGCCGAGTTCTGCTGTCAGTTCGTCATTCGTTACGATGTCTTCTTCAAGTACTTTCGTCTCACCGATTGTTTCATCGTTGGCATTGGCCTCAACATTGGTAACTTCTCCTGTCCTCTTGTCGGCAGTTGCACCCTCTCCTCCGGCTACTCTGACCGTAATCGTTACTGTCGCGTATTTATCACTCGTTCTGCCTGTGTTCGTAGCAGTCAGATCGAATGTTGACGTGTAGCCCTTAATGAGAGTATCTCCACTCGTCAGAGTAAGAGCCTTGCCCTTAGGAAGTGTGATTGTAAGTTTCGCAGTGTTGAAGCGCGCATCGTTGGTATTTCCGTTCTCAACTTTCACTGTAACGTTGCCAGTGGGCTTGCTTGCCTTCCACGAAATTTTTGAGATTCCTGTTGCCACGTAGTCATCAGAGATTGAAACTGTAAGCGTTTCTGATACTGCCGCTACAACTTTGCCCTTTGAATCAGCCTTCGGATAAAGGTCTACTGAGGCATCTTCTTCAAGGTCAATAACAGGTGTCGGGTCGTAAACTGTAATCTTCACTGAACCTTTGGCTTCATTTCCAACGTGCTTCATGATTATCGGCACGCTCACGCCCTTAACAGCCTCTGTAGGATCTCCTGAGATTATACCGTCTGCACTAAGCTCAAGACCAGTAACGTAATCAGAAAGAGCTTCCTTATTGTTTTTTTCCTCAATGGACCATGTCATTTCATTGATGTCGATTCCGTCCGCCAGAAGCTGGTAGCCTTCCTCTGGAAGAACATCGTTTTTATCAATTTCGATTGTCTTCGTTGAAAGTTTTGGCTTTGAGCCCGTTACACCGATACTTACAGGTACAGCCGCTGAACTTCCTGCTGCGTTTTTGGCATAAACAAGAACTACAACAGGCGCATATGTCTTATTGTCTGCTGACAGCGTAACAACCTCAGGTGTTCCGTCAAGTTTACCCTTGCTCGTATCAAGTTTAATTCCGTACGTATTTTCAAGGTCTGATGATGTAATATGATCTTCATCACCGTCTTCAAGCGCAGCATATCCCCATTCAACTGGTGAAGTACCACTCTTGAGTTTCAGTGCAAGGCTGAATTTCTTATTCTGCTCAACCACTTTCGAGTATCCGTCTGTTGGGACATCAATTACAGGTGCATCCTGACCGTTGAACGTAACAACAAGTTTAGCTGTTCCGTCGCCGTTCTTCGCAGTCATTGTTACCTTCGTGCTCTTCGCTTCTGCGCTCCTTGTTGAAGCGATCGTTACGGTCTTTGCATCATCACTTGTTGTAATATTAAGACCTGCCGTATTCTGGTTAGGTGATACTGTAAACGTCATAGGAGCATCGCCGCTTGCCTTGAATGTCATGTTGAGCGCATCTGCTGACTTTGCAGTGAAGTTCACAACAGGATTATTTTTGAAATCATCTGACAGAGTAACATAATCTTCTCCGTCCAGAAGATACCATACAGGAGCCTCACCCGTCATCGTAGCCTTGAATACCTTCGTTGTAGCCTTAGTTCCAAGTCCGTTATCAGCCTCGATTGTTACTCCCAGATTCTTGAATGAGCCGCCTTTGCCTTCAGCTTTCGCGAGCGTAAGAGTATAGCCGTCATCCGCATCTGCTGACGTGAGATAGAATCCGGTATTGGCTTCAGGGTTCTCTGCATCGGAGGGGATAAAAATTTTTTCAGCATTTGTTGTGATTCCGACTGCTGTTGCATCCTTCTTCGCGATGTACGCGCTGATCGTCATAGGCTTCGTTCCTGTTACGCTGATCGTATTGCTCTCTGTTCCGGCCTTCGTGTATGCAGTTGCAAGGCTGCTTGTTGTGAATTTCGGAGCATCACCCTTTATTTTAAGCGGTATATCGAGAGCGTCTGACTTTCCGCCGGGGCCTACAGCCGTAAGTGTAACCTTTATCGTTGTGACCAGCCCTTTATCGTTTGAAGGAATTGTAGCAAGCTTGCCGCTTAGTTTCAGGTTAGCTGCGTCTGAACTGTCAAGCGTGAGACCATCAGGGAATAATGTATCATCATCGCCGTAGTCAGTTTTGACTTCCCAGCTGGTTGTACCCTCTGCCTTGATGACTGACTCGTATTCACTGCCGATCTTAACATCCGAGAATTTCTTCGTCTTGATCGTCGGCACAGGATAAACATGAAGACCAGCAAGCGATAACGTCTCTGATGACTTTCTCGTGTTCGGGTCAGTCGCTGTTACCGTTACTACGTCTGTATCCTTCATTGCGGCTGTAGCTTTACCTTTGATCATGGCATACTGTGATGTCTTGGTATTAACAGTCTTGCCTTCTGCATCAGTCAGAACAAAATTTAAGCCCTTCGGAAGTTTCGTAACTTTCCATGTAACCGGCCCGCTGTCCGCTGACATGGTGATGCTGACATCTCCGCTGTTGATTCCCAGTGCTGCATATGATGGTTCGTCTGCACTGGTTGTTACGTCAGGAATCATCGTTATAACAGGAGCTTCACCGTCAATCGTGAACTTCAGCGTGATCTTCGTTGAGCCTTTTGCGTTCTTCGCTGTGATGTCAACAGGGAAATTTTTCGCTGTTACTGTAGGAGTTCCGCCGATTTTGATCGTGCTGGTTGTTCCGTCAACAGTCGGGTCTGCGCTCGTACTCGTAATGCCGTCAGGAAGAGCGCCTACAGTCCATGTGATAGTGCCGGGACCTGTTGCACTGACATCAAAACTTTCCATATCCTCACCCTTTGTGAGGGATGATACGGCTGTCTGCGCTTCGGACTTATTCGTGAATACAGGAGCTGTGCCGAGAACCTTCAGATTTAGAGTTACATCCGTTGATTCTTCTTCAACTGCCGCGCTCAGCATTTTGAATACTATAGGAATAGTTACATCTTGTGCCTCACCGAAATCGATAGACTCAACCGCACCTGAAATCGTGAATTTTCCGTTTTCGTATTCGCCTTCAATACCATATCCGGCATCGGTGAGACTTACGAACTCTTCATTTTCGTCAAGTACTCCAACTGCCGCAGCAGTGAGCGGTGCATTTTTGCTTACACCCGTTACTGTGAACTTCTGAGAGAAATTCTTTCCGAATGTAACATCCTTAAATGCCGTGGGGTTTAAGCTGGGCGTATCAAGAACATTCATTTCGTATTTTGCGGTTGCGGCCTTTGAAATTCCTGTGCCTTTCTTGTCGGCATTCTCGGCCTTAATCGTGATCTTGAATGTTCCCGTTTCCGTAGGTTTTCCCGAAAGAGTATATGTTGTCGTAGCAGGCTGTCCACCGGCTGCAGGCTGGTCAGTTGCCCTGAACGATAAACCCTTCGGAAGACCTGTTGCTGTCATGACAACTTTCGGGGATGCTGCATTCGTTGTAAATTCAATAGCTGTTATTTCTGTTCCCTTGACAGGATACTTGTAACCTTCAGGTGCTGCAAGATCTGAAATCTCCTTAATTGTGCTGCCCTCATCAGGTGTCGGGTCAGGGCTCACTATCTCAGGAGCAACGCCGGTAATTTTCAGTGTGTACTCTTTCTCTGTCTTGCCGTCCTTGAAACTATCATCCGTGTTTTTGCGCCATTTGTTTGTGGCCGTAACCTTGAACTTGTAGCCCGCTGTAGGTGATACAAGTGGGTCATCACCTGTTGTGAGCAAAAGTGAGCCGTCATCATTGTTTGTTACGGTGATGCCGAATTTCCCCAGAGCTGTTCTTGCTGCTGATGTGATGGCCAAATTAGTGTAACCGCCACTTTCATTCAAGTTGTTCTCAACTTCAATTGTCTGTTCATACGCTTTGCCGTGCTCTCCGGCATCCAGCTTTGAAGTCGTGAACTTCGGAGCTTTGGTTGCCTCTTCAGCATACGAGACCGCAGCACATGAGAACAGCATCGCGATGATGAGAAGCAGCCCTAATATGCTTTTCTTTGCTTTCATGAACAAAACCTCCTTTTCATTTCCTTCCATAAAGTTAAAGTTATTCTTGAAATTTGTTTTGATGGATATAACGATAAGACATTAAAATCCATTCCTATGGATACTCTTCCGTTTTGATTTAACCCGGAATTAGTGTCCGCCTCCCTGCGCACTTTCTTTTTGTGAAGGAGCCTTTCACCTCCTCAAAAAATTTCTATTATGTGAGCTGTAGTGATACTCCTGCTCCAACCACATAACCGACTGATGAAAACTCTTTGCTGTATGTCCTGCTGATTTCCATTTCTGCAAGGCCACACACGAAACACGAACTACATTCGTAATAATAGCACAATAAATCCCAAGTTGTATAAGAATTCATTTATATTATTCACGATGTATTTTTCCTTTCGTTTTGCTTTTCGGCGATTAAGTAAGTGTTCTTTAATTCACTTAATAGTTCGATATGCTGATTCGTAAATTGGATTTTCATTTTGTGAATCGATTCTGTGAATCAAAATTTACAGTCTCATTTTACATTTTGTGATTCGATTTATATTTATTGAATTATAATCTTCATGTCAAAAATTTTTTCACGAGGAGGAAGAATCAAAAATGATTCGCAAAGTCGAAGGCCTAGAAATTGAAGGGCCTGCTGGCGGAAAAGGTAAGGCAATAAGATATGAAATCGTACCAAAAGAAGAACTTAACGGACACGGAAGACTTTATGCAAGAATGGTACTGCTTCCTGGAACACGTACGGGCTGGCATCAGCATATTCACGATACAGAGCCGTATTATATATTGAAAGGAGAAGGAGATTTCTACGAGGGCAATTCCGAAGACGGCGAGCGCATAAAGACGAGAGTACATGCCGGTGATGTCTGCGTTATAGATGTAGGACAATGGCATTCAATCGAGAACAATTCGGACAGTGAGCTTGAGTTCATGGCTCTGATATATAATGCGCCGGGCTATGATAACAGATAATAGTAGGTGTTGACATAAAAGATAGTGATTTGCTAATATTTACAGGCTGTTTTGACGCAATATTAAGAGAGGAGGTGTAATCTGCTGCTGACAGGGCAGAAATAAGACCCTGAATAGAGAAACATTCAACAGCAGAGACTTGTGCCAACAATTAATCAGTTAGTGCGTCTTGGACGTGAAGAGAAGAAGAGCAAAAGTAATTCTCCGGCATTGCAGGGGAATCCGGCCAGAAGAGGCGTATGCACACGTGTATATACGATAACGCCGAAGAAGCCGAACTCAGCATTGCGGAAAGTAGCGCGTGTGAGACTGACGAACGGAATCGAAGTAACATCATATATTCCTGGAATCGGGCATAACTTGCAGGAACACTCAGTAGTGTTAGTGAGGGGCGGAAGAGTGAAAGACCTTCCCGGTGTACGCTATCACATAATCAGAGGAACGCTTGACTGCGGCGGTGTAGAGAACAGGAAGCGCAGCCGTTCAAAGTACGGGGCACGCAGACCGAAGGCTAACTAGCAGGAGGGGAATTACGTAGATGCCGAGAAAAGGACATGTTAAGAAGCGTCCGCCTATGCCGGATATAAGATTCAGCAACCCGGCAGCATCGAGATTTATCAGTGCGTTGATGATGGGCGGAAAAAGGAGCCTTGCCGAGAAAATCTTTTACGGAGCACTTGAGCAGGCAGCAGAGAAGCTTGGAGTAGAACCCTTTGAAGTGTTCGAGACCGCAATGAAGAACGTTACGCCGAACATCGAAGTACGTCCCCGCCGTGTAGGAGGAGCAACGTATCAGGTGCCTGTGGAAGTAACGCCTGAACGCGGAGTGCAGTTATCGATTCGCTGGATCGTATCATTTGCCAGAGCCAAAAAGGGTATGCCGATGTCAGAGAGATTAATGCGTGAATTAATGGATGCCTACAAGAACGAAGGAGCTTCGATTAAACGCCGTGATGACACTCACAGAATGGCGGAAGCTAACCGGGCATTTGCGCATTATCGCTGGTAAAAACTTATTATTGCAGGAGTAAAATTTTTGCAGGACATTTCAAAAGTACGTAATATAGGAATAGCGGCACATATAGACGCAGGCAAAACTACGACGAGTGAGCGCATTTTATATTACACGGGAAGTAACTATAAGGTCGGCGAAGTTCATGAGGGGACTGCGACGATGGACTGGATGGAGCAGGAGCGTGAAAGAGGAATAACAATCACGAGTGCTGCTACAACGTGTGCATGGAAGGGTCATACTATTAATTTAATTGATACGCCAGGCCACGTGGATTTTACAGCCGAAGTAGAGCGGTCTATGAGAGTACTTGACGGAGCAGTAGCCGTATTTTGTGCGGTAGGAGGAGTAGAGCCTCAGTCCGAAACTGTATGGAGACAGGCGGATAAATATCATGTACCGAGAGTAGCATTTGTGAATAAGATGGACAGAATCGGTGCGGATTTTGAATCAGTTGTGAAGGCCATGCGTGAGAGACTTGGAGCTAATGCGATTCCGTTACAGCTTCCGATTGGTGCAGAAGATGATTTCGCCGGAGTAGTAGATTTAATTGAACAGAAGGCGTTTTATTTTTCGGGTGTACTTGGCCAGGCTCCGACAGAAAGACCAATCCCGGCAGAACTTGCGATGTCAGCGAAGCAGGGACGGGACAACATAATAGAAGCGTTATCAGATTTCAGCGATGATATCATGATGCTGTTCCTTGAGGGAAAACCTGTAAGCCCTGAACTGATTCGTAAAACACTGAGGGAAGCAGTAATTAATCTTAAAGCCGTACCCGTATTATGCGGATCAGCCTTCAAGAATAAATGCGTTGAGCCGTTACTTGATGCAGTAGTTGAATATCTGCCAAGCCCGATAGACATTCCGCCGGTTAAAGGAATATCGCCTAATGACCCTGAAATGATTCTTGAGAGGCATAGTAACCCTGAAGAACCATTTGCGGCATTAGCGTTTAAGGTTGCAGTTGATCCGTTCTTAGGCAAGTTATTTTTCCTGAGAGTTTATTCGGGTAAACTGGAAAAAGGCAGTGCGTTATACAATCCGACATCGAGACAGAAAGAGCGAATCGGGCGCATAATGAGAATGCATTCAAACAAGCGCGAAGATATTGACTCGATGGAAGCCGGAATGATTGTAGCTGTTCCTTCACTGAGAAGCACAAAAACAGGAGATACGCTGTGTGATGAATCGAATCAGATAGTTCTTGAGAGTCTTGAATTCCCTGAGCCGGTTATCTCGTTAGCGGTTGAGCCTGCAACACAGAACGACAAAGTGAAACTCTCAAAGGGACTTGCAGCATTAGCCGATGAAGATCCGACGTTCAAAGTACATAACGATGAGGAGAGCGGCCAGACTGTAATCTCAGGAATGGGAGAATTACACCTTGAGATAATCGTAGACAGGTTAAAGCGTGAATTCGGAGTTGACGTTAAAGTCGGCAATCCTCAGGTAGCATACCGTGAGGCAATCAGGAAACCAGCACGTGCAGAAGGCAAATATATCCGTCAGTCAGGCGGAAGAGGTCAGTACGGTCATGTTGTGTTTGAGATTGAACCGATTGAAGGCGGCAAGTTCGAGTTTGAGGACAAGATAGTAGGCGGAGTAATCCCGAAGGAATTCATAACGGCGGTTGAAAAAGGACTTGAAGAGGCTGTGCAGTCAGGAGTTCTCGGAGGGTATCCTGTGATAGGCGTTAAGGTAGCGTTAGTTGACGGCTCATATCATGAAGTAGACAGCTCAGAGATGGCATTCAAGATAGCGGCATCAATGGGATTCAAGGAGGCCATGAAACGCGCTGATCCTGTGCTTATGGAGCCGGTAATGTCAGTAGAAGTAGTAACGCCCGAAGAATATGTTGGTGATGTCATTGGTGATTTGTCATCGAGGAGAGGCCGCATTGACGGAATGGATTTAAGAGCCAATGCGAGAATCATAAAAGCGTTTGTGCCTCTTGTGGGAATGTTCGGTTATGCAACGGACTTGAGAAGCAAGACATCAGGACGTGCGAATTACTCGATGCAGTTTGATCACTATGAACAGACTCCTGCGGAAGTCAGCGAAAAGATTCTGCAGGGAAGAATTTAGCAGTAAAACACAAAGGAGATATGAATAATGGCAAAAGAGAAGTTTGAGCGCAACAAGCCGCATTTGAACATTGGAACGATTGGACATATCGATCACGGCAAGACGACATTAACAGCAGCAATCACGAAGTGCCTTGCCACAGAGAATTTTGCAGAGTTCACAGCATATGACATGATTGATAAGGCTCCCGAAGAGAGAGAGCGCGGAATCACGATTAACATTGCGCACGTTGAGTACGAGACACCGAAACGCCACTATGCGCATATCGACTGCCCCGGCCACGCTGACTATATCAAGAACATGATAACTGGTGCTGCACAGATGGACGGAACAATTTTAGTTGTCAGTGCTGCAGACGGCCCGATGCCCCAGACACGTGAGCACGTACTGCTTGCCCGTCAGGTGAACGTTCCTGCACTTGTTGTGTTCATGAACAAGACAGACCAGGTTGATGACCCTGAATTACTTGACCTCGTTGAAATGGAAGTACGCGAACTCCTCAACAAGTACGAGTTCCCCGGCGATGATATTCCCATTATTCGCGGTTCAGCACTTGAAGTACTCGAAAAGGGTTCAGGCAAAAAAGACGATCCGATTTGCAAGCCGATTTTCGATCTTATGGATGCATGCGATTCATTTATTCCTGATCCTGTACGTGAGATCGATAAGCCGTTCCTTATGCCGATTGAAGACGTATTCACGATTACGGGACGCGGCACGGTTGTAACAGGAAGAGTTGAGCGCGGAATCATCAAGGCCGGTGAAGAAGTTGAGATCGTCGGAATGACCAGAGACACACGCAAGACAGTTGCAACATCACTTGAAATGTTCAGAAAGATTCTTGACAGTGCAGAAGCAGGAGACAACGTAGGCGTACTTCTTAGAGGCATTGACAAGGACGAAGTACAGCGCGGTCAGGTTCTCGCAAAGCCGGGTTCAGTTACTCCTCATACGAAGTTCAAAGGCGAAGTCTACGTCTTAAAGAAGGAAGAAGGCGGCAGACATACACCGTTCTTTGCAGGATACAAGCCTCAGTTCTATTTCAGAACAACGGACGTTACCGGCAACATTAAACTTCCTGAGGGTGTCGAAATGGTAATGCCTGGTGATAACGCAACGTTTGAAGTTGAGCTCATTGTGCCTATCGCAATGGAAGAGGGATTACGTTTCGCAGTTCGTGAGGGCGGCCACACAGTAGGTGCGGGAGTCGTAACGCAGATAATCGAGTAAAGTCGGGCAGGTAATCATGGCACGCAAAATCCGCATAAGATTAAAGTCATTCGATCACAGAGTGCTTGACATTTCAGCGGCTCAGATAGCAGAGACAGCCCAGTCCACCGGCGCAAGAGTTTCAGGGCCTATTCCGCTTCCTACTGAAGTGGGGAGAATAACGATCCTGAAATCACCGCATAAGGACAAGGATGCACGCGAGCAGTTCGAGATGCGCACGCACAAGAGGCTGATTGATATTATTGACCCGACACAGAAGACGATGGATGCTCTGATGCAGTTAAATCTTGCGTCAGGTGTAGACATACAGATTAAATTTTAGTCGTAAGGAGAAAAAGTAGATATGCCAATTGGGATTCTGGGGAAGAAGCTCGGCATGACACAGATATACGACTCCGAAGGTCTGGCCGTACCTGTTACGGTCGTCCTTGCGGGGCCGTGTTCGGTGATTGCAGTGCGTACCCCTGAACAGAACGGGTATTCCGCCGTTCTTCTCGGCTTTGGTGCTGTGAAGGCACATAAGCTGTCCAAACCGCAGAAGGTAATGTTCGAGAAATTGAATCTTGAACCAAAGAAAACACTTCGGGAATTCAGGCTTGATGACGTGAAGGGCTATGAAGTAGGACAGGAAATAAAAGCCGACTTGTTTGAAGCAGGAGAGAAGATTAACGTCAAAGGTATCTCCAAAGGAAAGGGCTTCGCAGGAGTAATGAAACGTCATCACTTCGGAGGTCAGCAGTTCAGTCATGGTACATCGGTAGAGCACAGACACGGAGGATCAAGCGGTGCAATTTCGTATCCCGGCCGCGTATTTCCCGGCAAGAGGATGCCCGGACACATGGGAAGCGACAAAGTAACCGTGAAGAATTTGACTGTTATGGCCGTTGACCTTGAGAATAATTTGATTCTGGTAAAAGGCGCAGTACCTGGTGCAAAGAACAGTCTGCTAGCCCTCTGCAAGAAAGCCTAAGGAGGGAAAGAAGATATTATGCCATCAGTAAAAGTATATGAGTTCACAGGAGAACGTGCCGGTGAAATGGAAGTGAGTGCAGAAATTTTTGATGTTCCTGTACACATGCCGGCAATACATCAGGTAGTAGTTGCGCATTTAGCGAACTGCCGTCAGGGAACAGCAAGCACCAAGACACGCGGAGATGTGTCAGGCGGCGGCAAAAAGCCCTGGAGACAGAAGCATACAGGCCGCGCACGTCAGGGAAGTACACGTTCGCCTATCTGGGTACACGGCGGTGTAGCACATGGTCCGCACCCAAGAGACTATCACCAGAAAGTCAATAAGAAGGTTATGCGTCTTGCATTAAGGAGCGTACTCTCTGATAAAGTCCGTGAAGATCTTATGTCTGTTGTGAAGGGCTTTGACGCAATCGAGAAGCCTTCGACTAAGGCAATCAAGAATCTTTTCAATGCTTTGGGTGCAGAGAAGACTCTTGTCATCTATCACAATAACGGACTGAACGTAACGAGGTCAGTAAGGAATTTACCCGGTGCAAAGTGCATTAACGTTGCGAGCATAAACGTATATGACATTCTGAACGCGAAGAACCTGATCGTAACTCCTGAAGTTGTAGCGAAAATTGAGGAGGTATATTCAAAATGAATTTAACTGCTCATGATATTATTATCCGCCCGATTATTACGGAGAAATCAAGTTCATTAATGGCATTGAATAAATACACGTTTGAAGTTCACAAGAGCGCGAACAAGATTCAGATTCGTCAGGCAGTCGAAGAAGTATTCAATGTGAAAGTCGCCGGAGTGAACACGATCAACGTTAAGGGCAAATTACGCCGCAGAGGAGCATCGAAGGGATATACGCGTTCATGGAAGAAAGCAATTGTATCGTTAAAGCCGGATCAGCGTATAGAGTTCTTCGAGGGAGCTTCGATTTAACACAGGAGAAATAAATCAACATGTCAATTAAACAGTTTAAGTCGTATACACCGGGCCGCCGTCATATGACGATACAGAGCCGCGATGACATTACGGCAGATAAACCAGAGCGTTCATTAGTAGTTCAGCTCCGCAAGCATGGAGGCAGGAATAACACGGGCCGTATCACCATGCGCCATATCGGAGGGGGACACAGACGCGCATACAGGATAATAGATTTCAAGCGTGAGAAACTCGGCATACCCGGCAAGGTAGCGACGGTTGAGTATGATCCCAACAGGAACGCAAGAATCGCATTGATTCATTATGTTGACGGCGAGAAGAGATACATCATTCTTCCCAAAGGATTAAACGTAGGCGATGTGATTTACTCAGGGCCTGAGAGCGATATAACTCCCGGCAACGCGTTAAAGCTGAAGGATATTCCTGTCGGTACGGTCATTCACAACATCGAGTTACAGCCCGGATGCGGTGCAAAACTTGTACGTTCAGCTGGAACGAGTGCACAGTTAATGTCCAAAGAGGGCAAGTATGCATATATCAGAATGCCGAGCGGTGAATTAAGGCTCATACTTCTTGAGTGCATGGCCACAGTCGGGCAGGTCGGCAATGAGGACTACGATAACATTTCGCTGGGCAAGGCAGGCAAAACACGCTGGAAGGGTCGCAGGCCGTCAGTCAGAGGAATGGTAATGAACCCCGTAGATCACCCGATGGGCGGCGGTGAAGGCAAGAGCAAGAGTAACAAGCACCCTGTATCGCCTTGGGGAACACCTGCGAAGGGTTACAAGACACGTAAGCGCAAACCGTCAGATAAGCTGATAGTCCGCAGACGTTATGATAAATAAAGGAGCTGAAGAATAAATGCGCTCGACAAAGAAAGGGCCTTTTGTTGAACAGAGGCTTCTTGACAGAATTGAGGACATGAATGTTTCAGGCAATAAGCATGTGATAAAAACATGGTCGAGACGTTCAACTGTAGTTCCTCAGATGATTGGACACACGATAGCCGTACATAACGGACGTATGCACCTGCCTGTGTATATCAGTGAAAATATGGTAGGTCATAAGCTGGGCGAGTTTGCACCGACGAGGAAGTTCGGACATCACGCAGGACAGGACAAAAAGAAGTAGGGAGTAAGGCATGGCAGAGATTAAGACAGCAAAAGCTATGACGAAGAACGCAAGAATTTCCCCGTATAAAGTCCGTCAGGTGTTAGAGCTTATACGCGGAAAGAGTGCAGAGAACGCCGTAGTGATATTAAAATTCAGCGACAAGAAAGCAGCACGTATTATTCTCAAGGTGCTGAACAGTGCAATGGCGAACGCAGAGCATAATTACGGCATGGACTTAGACAAGTTATATGTTCATGAGGCATATGCGAATCAGGGGCCTATGATGAAGAGATTCAGACCCGTATCGATGGGACGTGCTCATCCTTATGTGCATAAGACATCGCATGTAGTGATTGCTCTCGGCGAACGTCAGTAGGAGGATATATTTCAGAATGGGACAGAAAGTTCACCCAGTAGGTTATCGTCTCGGAGTGTCAAGCGAGTGGCAGGCGAGATGGTATGCCGACAAAAAGAATTACGCAAAGAAGTTACACGAAGATATAAAGCTGCGTAAGTACATAATGAAGAAATGGGAAGGCGCAGGCATTTCCCGTATAGACATTGAGCGTGTTGGTCCTGTCGTAAGATTCACGATCTTCACTGCGAGGCCGGGCGTTGTGATCGGCAAGGGCGGCAATGAGATTCAGAACATCAAGAATGAACTTCAGACGATAACCGGCGGTAAAGTCATGGTAAACGTCCACGAGATAAATAATCCTGATGTCGAAGCCCAGCTCGTGGCAGAAGGAATCGCAAGCTCACTTGAACGCAGAGTATCATTCAGACGCGCAATGAAGCAGGCAATATTCAGAGCGACCAAAGCAGGCGTAAAGGGAATCAAAGCACAGGTTGCAGGTCGTCTTGGCGGAGCGGAAATCGCACGTACAGAATGGTACAATGAGGGACAATTGCCGCTTTCAACGATAAGGGCTGATATTGATTACGGATTTGCAGAGGCAATCACGATGTACGGTGTAATCGGCTGCAAGGTCTGGATATACAGAGACCGCGAGAACGAGAAAAAAGCTCAGGCACCTGCACGTACTGCACGTAACAGAGCAGCTAATAAGGGGGCATAGTTCATCATGTTAATGCCAAGCCGAGTAAAATTCCGCAAGTCTCACAGATCCCCGTTAAGAGGAATCTCAAAGGGCGGTACGACAGTATCATTCGGTGATTACGGTATACAGGCACTCGAAAATGTATGGCTCACAGCAAGACAGATTGAGGCAACCCGTGTAGCGATTTCACGTAAAATGAAGAAGGGCGGAAAAATCTGGATACGCGTATTCCCGGACAGGCCATATACGAAGAAGCCGCTTGAAACACGAATGGGAAAAGGAAAAGGTGCACCGGAATTCTGGGTAGCCGCCGTTAAGAGAGGCCGTGTACTGTTCGAGTTCTCTGGTATAAGTGAAGATCTCGCACAGGAAGCCTTCAGAACAGCAAGCCATAAACTGCCCGTGAAGGTTCGCATGGTACGCAGCGGAGGGAGTGATTAGCCTGATGGACGCGAGCGTGAAGCCGGAAAAACTCAGAGAGCTTACTGGCGAAGAGTTAGCCGGAAAGATTAAGGAATACAAGACAGAATTATTCAATCTGCGTTTTCAGAATGCTGTCGGGCATTTGAAGAACACGAGCCGTATCCGTGAAGTCAAGAAGACAATTGCGAGGCTCTTAACGATAGCGACTGAGAAGGCAGTTGCAGAAAAGGAAGCAGACAATGCCGAGTAAAGTACGAACGGGAATAGTCGTAAGCAACAAGATGGACAAGACGATAATAGTCCGTGTTGAGCGAATGGCCGAACATCCGTTATATGGAAAGAGAATCAAGCGCGCAAAAAAATACGTGGCTCATGACGCAGAGAACACATGCCGTATGGGAGACGAAGTACGCATTCGTGAGACAAGACCCCTAAGCAAGACTAAACGCTGGGAATTGCTTGAAGTAACGAGACGTGCGCCGGTGTTCGGAACGGATGAGACACTTGATAAAGTATCAGAGGAGGTTCAGGAGTAAATGATTCAGCTAACTACAGTCTTGAACGTCGCTGATAATTCAGGAGCGAGAAAATTATTCTGCATTCAGGTTATGGGAGGCAGCAAGAGGCGTTACGGCACAATCGGTGATGTCATCGTTGCGTCAGTGCGTGAAGCGATCCCCAACAGCAACATTCCTAAGGGCAGTGTAGTGAAGGCCGTTATCGTGAGAACAAAGAAGGAAGTACGCCGCCGTGATGGTACGTATGTGAGATTCGATGACAACGCTGCTGTTCTGATTGATGCGAACGGTGAGCCTCGCGGAACTCGTATATTCGGGCCTGTCGGACGTGAACTGAGAGCGAAGAAGTACATGCGAATATTATCGCTGGCTCCTGAAGTCGTATAGGAGAATTAAATCATGTCAGTAAGATTAAAGAAGAATGACCGCGTGAAAGTTATCACGGGCAAGGATAAAGGCAAAGAAGGCAAGATTATCCGCCGTATCCCTGAGAGAGATTTAATTGTTGTCGAAGGCGTTAATATGGTCTCACGTCATGTAAGACCCACGCAGAATAATCCTCAGTCAGGCATAATCAAGCAGGAAGCTCCGATTTACGCAAGCAAGGCCATGTTAGTGTGTCCTCAGTGCGGAAAGGCTACGAGAGTCGGCGCATCATTCCTTGAGAACGGGAAGAAAGTCCGCGTGTGCAAGAAGTGCGGAGAAATTATTGATCGCGGAGGACTTTAAGCTATGGCAATGACAACGAGAATGCTTGAGAAATATAAAAGCGAAGTTACCCATGCTTTAATGCGTGAGTTCGGGTATAAAAACGTTATGCAGCTTCCAAAAATCGAGAAAATAGTCGTCAATATTGGTGTTGGAGATGCAAAGCTCGATATTAAATTCATGGATGCGGCAATTAATGAACTCAGAGCAATTACAGGACAGCAGCCGTTGTTAAAGCGCGCAAAGAAATCAATCGCAGGATTCAAAGTGCGTCAGAACATGCCTGTTGCCTGTGCAGTAACGCTCAGGGGTGCAAAGATGTGGGAGTTTCTTGACAGGCTTATATCGCTTGCACTTCCGGGAATCAAAGATTTTCAGGGAGTATCAAGAAAGGGATTCGACGGTCGCGGAAATTATAATCTGGGATTACGCGAGCAGTTAATTTTCCCTGAGATAAGCTATGACAAAGTAATCAGATCCAGAGGTATGAATGTCTCAATCGTAACGACAGCACATAGTGATGAAGAAGCATTTGCACTGTTAAAGGGACTCGGAATGCCATTCAGGACAAGTAATCAGGGGGTGTAATTAAAGCAAATGGCAAGAAAAGCAATGAGATATAAAGCAACACTCACCCCGAAATTCAGCACAAGAAAACATAACAGATGCCCGTTATGCGGAAGGATTCACGGCTATATCAGAATGTTCGATATGTGCCGTTGCTGCTTCAGAAAGATGGCACGTGAGGGAGTATTCCCCGGCGTTGTTAAATCGAGCTGGTAGGGGGTAAATAAAGTTGTACGTAAATGACCCTGTTGCAGATATGCTCACAAGGATACGCAATGCCAATATGATTTATTCAGAGAGCGTTGATGTACCTTCGAGCAAAATGAAATTAGCCCTTGCAAGAATTCTTAAAGATGAGGGCTATATAAAGAATTTCAGAATGATAACCGATCCCGATAAACCTTATGCAGAGATTCGTATTTATCTTTCATATGGTTCACATCGTGAGCGTGTTATTCAGGGACTTCGCAGAATCAGCAAGCCCGGACGCAGAATCTATGTAGGCCGCGACAAATTACCCGTCGTAATGGGCGGATTAGGTCTCGCGATTCTCTCAACGTCAAAGGGTTTGAAGACAAGCGCAGAAGCTAATAAACTTGGTTTAGGCGGAGAAGTCCTCTGCTATGTCTGGTAGGAGGAGAGAATAAATCATGTCTCGTATTGGACGCAAAGCAGTAGAGATCGTAAAGGGAGCGAGCGTTGAGCTTAAAGGCAATGACATAGTAGTAAAAGGCCCTAAGGGTGAACTTCACGCAAAGTTAATGCCTGGAATTAATGTTAATATTGAAGGCTCACAGGTCAAAGTCTCACGCACTAACGAAGAGAAGCAGACAAGAGCGTGGCACGGAATGACGAGAGCATTAATTGCCAACATGGTAACGGGAGTAACATCTGGATTCTCAAAGACAATGGAAATAGTCGGAGTAGGCTGGAGAGCAGCGTTACAGGGCAAGAAGCTCGTGATGAATCTCGGCTATTCTCACCCGATAGAGTTCACGCCTCCCGAAGGCATAGAGATAGTTGTAGAGAACCCGATTAAGTTTCACGTACGGGGAATCGATAAGGAGCTTGTTGGGCAGACATGTGCCCTGATAAAAGAATTCAGACCGCCGGAGCCTTATCACGGAAAGGGTATCAAGTTTGAGAATGAGTACATTATCCGCAAAGCCGGTAAGACTGGGGCGAAGTAATATAAGATGAAGAAGAAAAGCAGAAATGATATGCGCGTAATAAGGCATGAGAGACTCCGCCGTACTCTTTCGGGTACAGCAGAGAGACCCCGCCTTTGTGTGTTCAGAAGCCTGAAGAATATATACGTTCAGGTCATTGATGACGAAAAAGGGCATACGCTCGTTTCAGCGTCAACCCTCGACAAGACTCTTCAGCCTGAACTCAAAGGACACTGCAACGTTGAAGCCGCTAAAGTAATCGGCAAAGCTATCGCCGAACGCGCTAAGGCTAAAGGCATTAACAGCGT